>JAZUAW010000067.1:0-6655 GCA_045638225.1 Faecousia sp.
CCTCAGAACGATGCTTCTCTGCTGCTGATTAACTCCGGCATGGCCCCCATGAAGCCCTATTTCAAGGGCGAGGTGGAGCCTCCCCGCAAGAGAGTTTGCACCTGCCAGAAGTGCATCCGTACCGGTGATATTGAGAACATCGGTAAGACCGCCCGTCACGGCACCTATTTTGAGATGCTGGGCAACTTCTCCTTTGGCGACTATTTCAAGCATGAAGCCATCGCTTGGTGCTGGGAATTCCTGACCAAGGTGGTTGGCCTGGAAGAGGATCGCCTGTATCCTTCCATCTATGAAAATGACGAAGAGGCTTTCGAGATCTGGAACAAGGAGATCGGCATCCCCGCTGATCGCATCTTCCGCTTCGGCAAGAAGGATAACTTCTGGGAGCACGGCTCCGGTCCCTGCGGCCCCTGCTCTGAGGTCTACTATGACCGTGGCGAGAAGTATGGCTGCGGCGAGCCCGGCTGTACCGTCGGCTGCGAGTGCGACCGCTTCATGGAAGTTTGGAACAACGTCTTCTCCCAGTTTGATAACGACGGCCAGGGCAATTATACCGAACTGGTCCAGAAGAATATCGACACCGGCATGGGCCTGGAGCGTCTGGCTGTTGTCTGCCAGGATGTTTACTCCCTGTTCGATGTGGACACTGTTATGAACATCACCAACCATGTCACCGCCATCACCGGTGCAGCCTATGGTCAGAGCTATAAGACCGATGTTTCCCTGCGTGTCATCACCGACCATGTCCGTGCATCCACCTTCATGATCGCTGACGGTGTTCTGCCTTCCAACGAAGGCCGTGGCTACGTGCTGCGCCGTCTGCTGCGTCGTGCTGCCCGCCATGGTAAGCTGCTGGGCGTGAACAAGCCCTTCTTGTTCGAAGTGGTGCAGACCGTTGTTCAGGAAAACGAGGGTCACTACAGCTACCTGCGTGAGCGTGCTGACTATATCACCAAGGTGGTCAAGGTGGAGGAAGAGAACTTCGCCCGCACCATCGACACCGGCATGCAGATCTTTGCCACCAAGATGGCTGAGCATAAGGCCGCCGGCAAGATCGTTTTCTCCGGCGAGGATGCCTTCCTGCTGGCTGATACCTATGGTTTCCCCATCGACCTGACTGTGGAAATGGTTGAGGATGAGGGCATGAGCCTGGATATGGATAAGTTCACCGAATGCCGTGAGGAGCAGCGTGTCCGTGCCCGTGAAGCCCGTAAGGCTCTGGGTGACCTGGGCTGGGCCGGCATCGACTTCGGCAAGGAAATGCCCGAAACCAACTTCGTCGGTTACACCACCCTGACCAACGATGCCAAGGTCCTGGCTGTCGTTTGTGAGGACGAGCTGCAGCAGACCGTTGGCGAAGGTGCTGAAGCCATCCTGGTGCTGGATGAAACTGCCATGTATGCCGAAATGGGCGGCCAGGTGGCTGACCATGGCACCATTGTTTGCGGCAATGCTGTGTTCGCTGTGAACAATGTGCAGAAGAACAAGGGCGGCAAGGTTATGCACTATGGTAAGGTAGTTTCCGGCGTGATCAATGTTGGCGACGCTGTTACCGTTACTGTTGACGCTGACCGTCGTAATGCCATTATGCGCGCTCACTCCGCAACCCACCTGCTGCAGACCGCTCTGCGCACCGTGCTGGGCGACCATGTCCACCAGGCTGGTTCTTATGTGGATGAGGATCATCTGCGTTTCGACTTTACCCACTATTCTGCTATGACCGCTGAAGAGATCGCCCAGGTCAATGCCCTGGTGCAGAATGCTGTCTTCACCGGCTATGGCGTGGATATCCGTGAGATGTCCATCGACGAGGCTAAGGCCTCCGGTGCTACCGCTCTGTTCAGCGAGAAGTACGGCGATACCGTTCGCGTTGTTAACATGGGCGGCTACTCCATCGAGCTCTGCGGCGGTACTCACCTGGATAATACTGCCAAGGTCGGTGCATTCCGCATCGTTTCCGAGGCTTCCGTTGCTTCCGGTGTCCGCCGTATCGAAGCCATCACCGGCAAGGCTTTCGTTGCCGATGCTGCTAAGACCCGTGAGCTGGTTGCCGATGCCTGTGCTGCTGTGAAGGTCAAGAATGCTGCTGACCTGGCTGATAAGCTGGCTGCTCAGCTGGAGGAGATCAAGGCCCTGAAGAAGGAGATCGAGTCCTACAAGGCTAAGGAAGCTGCCGGTGCTGTGGATCAGATGCTCTCCGGTGCTTCCCAGGTTGGTGCTGTGAAGGTACTGACTGTCCAGCTGCCCGAAACCGATGCAGCTGCTCTGCGCCAGATGGGTGATGTGCTGAAGGATAAGGATGCTTCCGTTGTGGCTGTGCTGGCAACTGTTGTCGGCGAAAAGGTCACCTTCCTGGCTGTCTGCGGCAAGGATGCTGTGAAGGCCGGTGTCCGTGCCGGTGATATTGTCAAGCACGTTTGCACCGTTTGCGGCGGTAGCGGTGGCGGCAAGCCTGATTCCGCTATGGGCGGCGGCAAGGATGCTTCCAAGGTTTCCGAGGCTCTGAAGAGCGTGGAAGGCTTCGTAGCTGCTAAATTCTAATTTCTGAGGGCGCTGCCGCTGGGTGGCGCCCTTTTTCAAAATATAAATAACGCTGTCATCCCGACCAAGCCTAGGGCGTGGAGTGATCTTTTCACTTCCATTCTGTTGTGGCGGTATAGATTCCACAGGTTTGCTCGGTGTGACGAAAAATAGGAAGGAGGAAAACTTATGCGCAAATTGCTTTGGTTCACCATGGGCTTTGCCCTGGCAGTGGGCGTTTGTGCGTACCTGCTTCCCCCTAATCTGTATTTTCCTGTATCCGGCGGCTGCGCAGTGCTGCTTGCGGCCTGCTTGGCATGCATGCTGAAATGTCCGAAGGTAAGGATCATTGCCATGCTGCTGTTTGGCTGTGTGGCTGGCTTTGTGTGGCAGGCGGCCTACGATGCCACTTATTTGTCCATTGCCCGCCAATGCGATGGCCAGACCCTGCAACTGACCATGACCGCTGCGGATCAGACTGAGATCACAAACTACGGCGGTGCCACCGAATGCCGGGTGGAACTGGCAGGAAAACACTTTCAAATCCGTGTTTACCACGAAGAAACCATTTCTCTTGCGCCCGGTGATGTACTCAGCGGGCAATTTCTGCTGCGCTGTACCTTGCCGGGGTGTAACTCCGATTCCTCCTATAACCGTGGCAAGGGCATCTTTTTGACCGCCCGGTCAGCTGGGGAACTGACGACACAACCGGTAAAAGATCCCCAGCTGTTCACATTGCCCGCCCGTTGGCGGATTGCGTTGACGGATCGGATCGATACCCTTTTCCCGGGTGATACCGCCGGATTTGCCAAGGCACTGCTGCTGGGCGATACGGACGGTATTGACTATGAAACGGATACCGCCTTCAAGCTCAGCGGCATCCGCCATGTGATTGCCGTGTCGGGTCTGCATGTGAGCATTTTGTTTTCTCTGGTATATTTCTTCGCAGGCCGCCGTAAGTGGCTGACAGCGCTGATCGGTTTGCCCGTACTGCTGCTGTTTGCTGCTGTGGCAGGCTTTTCGCCAAGTATAACGAGAGCCTGCATTATGCACAGCCTGACGGTGGTAGCGCTGCTCATTGGAAAGGAATATGATCCGCCATCTGCGCTGTCCTTTGCGGTGCTGCTAATGCTGCTTATCAATCCCTGGACGGTGACGGATGTTGGCTTCCAGTTGTCTGTTGGTTGCCTGGCGGGTATTTTCCTCTTCGCCACGCCGATCCAGCGGTGGCTGATGGAGAAAAAGCGTCTTGGTCGTTTCTATGGATGGAAGCGGAAAGCTGCCGACTGGTTTTCTGTTTCGGTATCCATTTCTCTCAGTGCCAATGTCTTTACCACGGTGCTGAGCGCTTGCTACTTTGGTACCGTGAGTTTAGTGAGCCTGCTGACCAATTTGCTGACGCTGTGGGTCATTACCTTCCTGTTCTACGGTATCCTATTGGCGCTGGCGGTCTCTGCCATTTTTGTTCCCCTTGGTGTAGCGGTTGCCTGGATCGCAGCGTGGCCCATCCGCTATGTGCTGCTGATGGCCAAATTGCTGGCCGCGTTCCCGCTTTCCGCAGTCTATACCCAAAGCATATATACTGTGTTCTGGCTTGTGTTCTGCTATGTCCTTCTGGCAGTATTCCTGCTTTCTAAGGGCAAGTACCCATGGCTGCTGGGAGGCTGCTGTGCTGTAGGGCTTTGCATTGCGCTGCTGGCATCGTGGGCAGAGCCTATGGCCGATGATTGCCGCATGACGGTACTGGATGTGGGGCAGGGCCAGTGCATTCTGCTGCAAAGTGAGGGCAAGAATTATCTGGTGGATTGCGGCGGCGACAGCGATACCGCTGCGGCTGACAAGGCGGCAGCTCTGCTGTTAAGCCAAGGCATCCGAAAGCTGGATGGCCTGATCATCACCCATTATGACGCTGACCATGCAGCCGGCGCTGTGCATTTGCTGCAGCGGGTACAGGTAGATGTGCTGTTTCTTCCCAACAGCAGGGATACCGGTCAGATCAGCAAAGCCCTTGCCGAAAGCGGGGCGGACACGGTGCTGCGGGTGGACCGGGATGTGGTCGTCACCTTTGGCTCTGCGAAAATTACGCTAATTCCTTCCCAAAACGCCGAAACCGACAACGAAAGCGGATTATGTGTCTTGTTTCAGCGGGAAGAATGTGATATACTGATTACCGGTGACCGCAGCGACAGAGGCGAGCGGGAGCTGATGGAACATATTGCGCTGCCACAGCTGGATGTATTGGTGGTGGGTCACCACGGCTCCAAACATTCCACCTGCCGGGAGCTGCTGATTATAACGAGGCCGGAAAATGCCATCATCAGCGTGGGTGCGGAAAATGTCTATGGGCATCCCCACGATGATGTGCTGACCCGGCTGAAGCGATTCGGTTGCGCCCTGTGGCGTACCGATTTACACGGAACTATTGTTTACAGGGGGTGAGACCATGGCGAAGAAAGAAGAGAACCGGGAGGGGGCGCTGTCGGCGCTGAAAGCGGCCCTGCGGGAGCATAACCCGGCCAATCTGTACATTTTCCATGGAGAGGAATTATTCCTGCTGCATCACTATCTGCGGCAGCTGAAGAGCTGCGTGCTGGACGAACTGACGGAATCCTTTAATTTCCACTTCTTTAATCAGGAGAATTTTGATCTGCGCAGCTTTGCCGATGCGGTGGAAAATCTGCCCATGATGGCTGAGCGCACCTTGGTGCAGGTAGACGATGTGGATATGTTCAAGCTGGACGAGCAGGGCAGGGAAACCATGACCGACATCCTCTCCGACATTCCCGACTACTGTACGCTGGTCTTTACCTATGAAACCCTTGCCTTTAAGCTGGATAAGCGGTATACCAAGCTTTCCGCCGCTGTCAGCAAAGGACAGATCGTGGAGTTTGCCAAGCAGAGCCAGCGGGATCTGATCGCATGGGTCCAACGCCATTTTATGGCTTCCCAGAAGCGGATCGCCCCGGAGCTGTGCGCCTATCTGATCGACTTGACCGATGGCACCATGACTGCCATTGGCAGCGAGATCCGCAAGATCGTGGCCTATTCCGGTGCCGATACCATCTGCCGGGCGGATATCGACGCGGTGGTGGAGCCGACGCTGGACGCGCAGGCCTTCCGCATGACCGATCAGCTCAGTACCGGCAACTACAGCGCTGCTCTGCAGACCCTGCAAAAGCTGTTTAAGATGCAGGAAGAGCCGCTGCTGATCTTGGGCGCCATCGGCGCCAATTACCGCCGTCTCAGCACCGCCAGAACCCTGCTGGATTATGGCAGACCGGCATCTGAATTACAAAAGCTTTGCGGCATGGGGGAATACCCGGCCAAAAAGACCATGGACGCGGCCCGGCGCTATCGCCCGGAATTTTTGGCGAAGGCGTCCACGCTGATTTTGGAAACGGACTACCAGATCAAAACCTCCTTCGATGATTCCCAGCGTCTGGTGGAGTTGCTGATCTTGCGCTTGGCCCAGGAGGCAAAGCATGGTTAAGATCAAAGAAGCCATCGTTGTGGAAGGACGCTATGATAAAAATACCCTCAGCCAGATTGTGGATGCCCCCATTTTTGAGACCAACGGCTTCGGCATCTTTAAGGATAAGCAGCAAATCACCCTGCTGCGGCAGGTGGCTGAAAAACGGGGACTGATCGTCTTTACGGATGCGGATGGTGCCGGCTTTGTGATCCGCAATCATATCAAGTCCGCCATTGACGGACGGCTTTTGAAGCATGCCTACACCCCGGATATTCTGGGGAAAGAGCGCAGAAAAGCTGCCCCCGGCAAGGAAGGCAAACTGGGTGTGGAGGGTATGCGCCCGGAGATTATTGTCGATGCCCTGCGCAAAGCCGGTGCTACTTTTGAAACGGAAGAAAGCGTGGTTGCGCAGGCAGCCATCACCAAGCAGGATATGATGGCGTTGGGCCTGTCCGGTGGCCCAAATTCTGCTGAAAAGCGGCAGAAATTGCTGAAAAAGCTGAACCTGCCGGCGCACATGAGCGCCAACGCTCTGCTGCAGGCGCTGAATTTGCTGTATACCTTAGATGAACTGACAGCTTTGATGGAAGAAATCTAGTGCGATAAATTGTTGTTTACACGATTAGCGGCGAAGCCGCTCTAGCTTCTCCCGGGGAGAAGCTG
>JAZUAW010000068.1:0-32895 GCA_045638225.1 Faecousia sp.
ATTCCCCAGCTAAAGCCAACCCCCTTCCATTTTCCCCCTTTTAAACAGTTTTTTACCCCCACCTGACAAAAAAGCCACAATCCAAAATTGGATTGTCTCTTTTTGACTTATTCTTCAAAACCATCCAGCAGGGCGGTATCGGAACCTTCACCGATATCCTTGCCCTCCATACAGGCGGCAAACTGGGCACCTGTCATATTCTCATGCTCCAACAGGTAATCCACCACCTGATGCAGCTTGCCGGCATTGTCAGAAAGAATCTGCTTACAGCGGGCATAGGCATTATCGATCAGAGCCTTGACCTCGTCATCGATGGTGCCGGCCACCTTTTCAGAATAGCTCTTGGTGGTCTGGTAATCCCGGCCAATGAAGACTTCACCGCCGTCCAGATAGCTGACCGTACCCAACTTCTCACACATACCATAACGGGCCACCATATCCTTGGCAAGCTTTGTGGCGCGCTCGATATCATTGGCCGCGCCTACAGAAATATCGCCCAGGAACAGAGCCTCCGCCACACGGCCGCCCAGCAAGCCTACAATCTGCTGATACATCTCGTTGCGAGTCTGGTTGGTGCTGTCATCCTGAGGCAGATACCATGTAGCGCCCAGGGATTGTCCTCTGGGCACAATGGAAATATGCCGCACAGGATCATGACTATCCAGGAAATACATAGCCACCGCATGGCCGGCCTCGTGGACCGCTGTGGTCTTCAGATCACGGCGCTGGGCCACATGGCTGCGTTTTTCCGGACCCATGGTAATCTTCATGATGGCTTCGTTGATATCCGCCATGGACATAGCGGGGCGGTTCTCACGGGCTGCCAGAATGGCTGCCTCGTTGAGCAGGTTGCTCAGGTCCGCACCGGTAAAGCCGGCAGTGGAACGGGCAATGGTCTTCAGGTTCACATCCTCCGCCAAACGCTTGCCCTTGGCATGAACCTTCAGAATATCCTCACGGCCCTTTACATCGGGACGGCCCACATGGATTTGCCGGTCGAAACGGCCGGGCCGCAGCAGGGCGGGGTCCAGAATATCGGGACGGTTGGTGCCCGCCATTACAATAACGCCTTCGTTTTTGCCGAAGCCGTCCATTTCTACCAGCAGCTGGTTCAGGGTCTGTTCCTTTTCATCGTGGCCGCCGCCAAGTCCCGAGCCACGCTTGCGACCTACCGCGTCGATCTCGTCGATGAAAATGATGGCGGGTGCTACCCGCTTTGCCTGTTCGAACAGATCGCGGACACGGCTGGCACCGACGCCCACGTACATCTCCACAAAATCCGAGCCGGAAATGGACAAGAACTGCACATCTGCTTCACCGGCTACCGCCCGGGCCAGCAGGGTCTTGCCGGTACCGGGAGGGCCAACCAGCAGCAGGCCATGGGGAATGCGGGCACCGATGGCGGTATACTTGGCAGGATCCCGGAGGAAATCTACCACTTCCTGCAGCTCCTGCTTTTCTTCGTCGGCACCGGCCACATCGTCAAAGGTGACTTTTTTGCCATCCGGTATACCCAGCACAGTGCGGGCTTTGCCGAAATTGCTCATGGGATGATTGGAATTGGCTCTGCCGGCAAGAATTGCCCACAGGATCAGCAGCACCACACCCACGATCAGCAGCGGCAGGATCAAGCTATAATATGTGGGTTGCTTTTCTTTTACAAAGTCATAGCTCTGCAGAATACCATCTTCTTTTTGCTGCTGGAACAGATCGCCCAGTTCCGTCCAAAACTGCTCCACATCTGCCAGCTCCGTGACGATGGTAGTTTCATCGTTATAGGGCACACGCAGTTCCATATGGATGATATCACCGTCCACAACAAAACTGCTGACCTGTTCATTCTTGAACAGCTGCACGACCTCGGAATAGGCCACTTCATTTCCGGGGGTAGCAAACAGGCTGAAAATACCCCACAGAAGCATGGCCAGAATGCCCAGATAAAAAATAATGGAAATCGGATTGCGTTTTTTCAAATTAGGCGTTCTCCTTGTTTTCATATACTTCAGGCTTCAAGATGCCCACATAGGGCAGATTTCTATACCGCTCGTTATAATCCAGACCATAGCCCACAACAAATTCGTTGGGGATGGTAAAGCCCACATAATCTGCCTGGATATCATAGCCCGGGGCACGGCCCTCAGGCTTGTCAAGCAGTGTACAGATCCGCACGGATGCCGCACCCTTGCCCAGAAGGTGCTCGTAAGTAAACTTGAGGCTTCGGCCGGAGTCCAGAATATCCTCCAGAATCACTACATGGCGGCCCTTGATATCGGCGGACACATCCTGCCGTACCAGCATATTGCCGGTAGACTGGGTACCCTTATAAGAGGATATCCACATGAAATCCAGCTGGCAAGGTGCCGGGAAGGCGCGGATCATATCGGCATAAAACACCACTACGCCTTTGAGCACGCCTACAAAAACAGGATTCTTATCGGCGTAGTCCACCATCAGTTCTCTGCCCAACTCCGCAATGCGGTTTTGGATCTGGGTTTGGGTCAGCAGGGCTTTCTTAATATCTTTTTCCATGTTCGAGAAACCTCCCAAAGTTTCATTCTTTTTCAAAAATAAACTGAAGTGCAGGCAGGTCGCTTGCGATCCTGTCAAGATTGGCACCGATGCCGGGTACTCCCAATACACCCTCATCATCTGTCAGCACCGGGATTTCCATGCGCTGGGACAAAGGAATCTTGCGGTCGATAAATAGTTTTTTCAGGGATTTTTTTCCGCCGGACAGGCGCATTTCGTCCCCCGGCTGCCGCAGATGCAGGCAAATCTTGCCCTGCGGGGAAAGGGTAAAGGTGTGGGTGGTATTGACCAGTGTCTTCCCTTCTACAACTCGGATGTGCCAATCTGCCCAGCGATATTCGCCGCAGCCATCCAGCACAAGCTCTTCCGGCATGGTGTTTCGACGCGCTACACGCAAAGAATCGTAGCAGCGTTCCAGCGTAATGCCACCGGCAAATTGTCCCCGGGCAGAAGGTTTTTCAGAAAACACCAGTTTTTCTGCCAATGCAATCTGGCTGCGTTCCGGTTCCGGTACACCGCTTTCTTTTAGAAAACGCTCCAAAATACGGCTGCGCAACGCAGGCTCCATCTGCCGTAATTTGGAAACTTGCAGAGTATATTCCGCTTCGGTCCAACGCTCCAGCAACTCTTCTTCCTTGCGCAGCTGCAGTGCCATGGCGGTCATGTTTTCTGCAAGGCGGGGATTCTCCTGCCGCAGCAGGGGCATTACATGATGACGCAGGCGATTGCGCAGAAATTGATCCGTTTCATTGGAGCTGTCGGAAATATGGGGCAGATAGTATTCTTCCAAAAATGCTTCCACTTCCGACCGGGTCACGGTCAGCATCGGGCGGATCAGCCCATCCGATACCGGCTTGATGCCGCATAGGCCCTTCATGCCCGTCCCTCGCACCAGATGCAGCAGAATGGTTTCTGCGTTGTCATCGGCGGTATGGGCTGTGGCAATCTTACCGGGCAAGCTCCGCAGGAAGCCATAACGGGCATCTCTGGCGGCGGCTTCCAGCCCCTTGGGACCCGGCTGCACAGGATGGCCTCCCAGATGCAGGGGGATATCATAACGAGCACAAAAATCTTGCACAAACTTCTCATCCCGGTCCGATTCCTCGCCCCGAAGATGGTGATTGAAATGGGCGGCGGACAGAGAAAAACCCAGCTTTTCTTTCAGCAGATACAGGCCGAACAGCAGCGCCACCGAATCGGCGCCACCGGAAACCGCGCAGACCACACGGTCACCGGGGACGATCATATCATATTGACGAATGAACGCGGTCAGCTTATTGAGCATGCTTCCACTCCCGGTCGGTAAAGGTCTGGTAAGCGCCCAGCCACTGCATTTTTACAGTGCCGGTCTCGCCATGGCGGTTCTTCGCCACAATGCACTCGGCAAGGCCCTTATCCTCGGAATTTTCATTGTAATATTCATCACGGTAAAGGAACATGACCGCGTCGGCATCCTGCTCGATGGCACCGGATTCACGCAGGTCGGACAAAATGGGTCGCTTATCGGTACGGCTTTCCACCGCACGGGAAAGCTGACTAAGGCAAATGACTGGGACATTGAGTTCCTTCGCCATAATCTTCAGGCTTCTGGAAATCTCGCCCACCACGGTCACACGGTTTTCACCGCCACTCTTGCCGTATCCGGAGCCGTTCATCAGCTGTAAGTAGTCGATGACCACCAGGCCCAGATTATCCAGACGGCGGCAGGCGGCATTGATATCTGCCACAGTAACCGAGGGGTTATCATCGATACGAATATCAGTCTGGCCCAATGCTGCAGAGGCCATGCACAGCTTGGTCCACTCCTCCTCGGAAAGCTTACCGGTAGCCAGCTTCTGCAATTCCAAAAAGCCTTCGCTGGCAATCAGACGCAGTGCCATCTGCTCCCGGGACATTTCCAAGTTAAAAATGGCCACGGTCTTATCATATTTTTTCGCCACATTCACCGCAATGTTCAGGGCAAAGGCGGACTTACCCATAGCCGGGCGAGCAGCCACCAGCAGCAGGTCCGACTTATTCAGACCATTGATCTTCATATCCAGATCCCGCAGGCCGGTGGAAAGTCCGGGGATAGCGGAATCCGATTGGCTCAGCTCCGTCAAATGGTCGAACACTTTGTAGAGCACCGTTCCGATATGCTCCAGGCTCTGACCACGCTCGCCTTTACGCAGGGAATAGATCTTCTTTTCCGCAGACTCCAGCATTTCCGCCGGGGTGCCCACGCCCTCGTAGACCATTTCACCGATGTCGGTAGCTGCCTGGCCCAGACCGCGCAGCATGGCCTTGTCCTTGACGATCCCCGCATAACGCACCGCATGAGCAGCGGTGGGGGTGATCTCCATCAGCTGCAGCACATAATCCCGGGAATTGTCACGGAATGTGCCCAGCTGGCGCATTTTTTCCAGCACCGTGACCGGGTCGATGGTTTCGGAGAAATTGAACATGGTGTAGACCGCTTCATAGATCTCCCTATTTTGCTGCAGATAGAAGTCCTCAGGCTTGACGATGCCGATCACATCGGTCAGGCATCGGCTGTCGATGAGAATGGAGCCCAGCAGCGCCTGCTCCGCTTCCACAGACTGGGGTTGCTGACGTTGCAGCAATTCTTCCTCCATAGCCATATTCCTTCTCCTTTCTAAGTTCTATGTCATCGCGAATAGTAGCGCACACTGGCGTTGTAATCCCCTATTACACGGAAAATCCGTGAGGGTTACTGTGGGAGCAAACTCCCACCTACAATGGATATCAGGCTTCCACGATCTTGACGGTCAGGGGGGCGTTAATCTCGTAGCCCAGTTTGCAGGTAACGGTATAAGTACCCACATTCTTAATGGTCTCAGAGATGACAATCTTACGCTTATCCAACTTAATGCCAGCCTTTTCCAGAGCAGCGGCAATTTCGGCATTGGTAACAGCGCCAAAGAGGCGGCCCTGTCCACCGCCCTTGGCGGTGACAGTGAGGGTCATTTCCCGCAGCTTATTGGAGGTTGCCAGCGCCTCGGCCTTTTCACGGGCAATGCGTTCGGCAGTAGCCTTATCATTCATTTTCTTGGTATTGAGGGCATCGGCAGTGGCCTCAACAGCCAGCTTGCGGGGCAACATGAAATTGCGGGCGTAGCCATCGGAAACCTCGATCAGCTGGCCCTTCTTGCCCTGACCCTTCACATCTTGCAGCAGAATCACTTTCATAATCTTTTCTCCTTGTTTTCATTTTTCCGGGAAAGGCCGGGGTGGCACTTCCCACACACTCACGCCTCGTAATATTGGTCGATGGATGCAACCAGCTCTTCTGTCACTTCCTTGACAGTCTTACCGGCAATCTGGGCACCAGCCGTGGCGGTATTGCCGCCGCCACCCAAAGGCTCCAGAATCATCTGCACATTCACATCGCCCATACTGCGGGCGGATACATAGATCTTATCATTGTCCGGGTACAGCACGATGGAGGCGCGGATGCCGGAGATGTTGAGCATCTCATCGGCAGCCTGGGCCGCCAACACGCGGGTAGTGCCGGTGGTCAAGGCGGCAATAGCGATCTCCTTGCGGTACAGCCGGGAAGATTTGATGATCTGATACTTGGCCATGGTCTCCTGGAAATCGGATTGCAACAGTTTCTTGACCTCGGTGGTATCGGCGCCCATGCGGCGCAGCACCGCGGCGGCTTCAAAGGTACGCTCGCCTACGCGGACATTGAAACTCTTGGTATCCAGGAAAATACCTGCCAACATACTCTTGGACTCGATGGGCAGCACATCTTGCTTTTCCACAGAATACTGCAGCAGCTCCGTAACCAATTCAGAAGCAGAGGATGCATAGGGCTCGTGGAGATTGACCACCACAGGCTCGATATAGTCGGCAGCGCGGCGATGGTGGTCCACCACACATACGCGGCTCATGCTTTCCAGCAGCTGACGGCTTTCCACCTGATCGGGGCGGTTGGTATCCACCACCACCAGCGTCGAACGGCTGTCGCACTGAAGCATGGCCTCCTCGGGAGAGATGAATACACCGGAATACTCGGGAACCTGATAAATCTCCTCCAGCAACTGCTTGGCAGCGTTGATTTCCTTATTGATGACAATATAGGCCTTCTTGCCCTTCTTACGGCACATGCAGCTGATACCCATAGCAGCGCCAACGGCGTCCAGGTCCGCATTTCTGTGGCCCATAATGAACACCTGGCTACTCTGGCCGATCAGCTCCATCAGAGAATTGGCGGTCACACGGCTACGGACCTTGCTTCTGCGGTCAGCTTCCTTGGCACGGCCGCCAAAGAAATTGAAGTCCATGCGGTCTTTGACAACTGCCTGGTCGCCGCCACGGCTGAGGGCCATCTCAATAGAAAGAGCAGCGAAGTTGTAGCTCTCCTCAAAATTAGCACCGTCCACGCCCAAACCGAAGGAAATGGAGGCGGCAAGACCGGAAGGATTGACAACGCTGTGGATATCTTCCAGCAGGGAGAATTTTTCCTGCATGGCGCTTTCCAGATCCCGCTTTTCAAAAACCAGCAGGTAGCGGTTGCGCTCCAGCTTGCGGAGCAAACCGTGATACCCCTCTGCCCATTTGGTGATGGCATCGTTGATATCCGCGTTCATGTTGGAAATAGCAGACTCGCTAAGGTTCATGGTCAGTTCTTCATAGTTATCCACCAGAATGATGGACACAACAGGACGGGAGCGGATATATTCATCCCGCACCTGATACATCTCGGTCATATCGCTCAGGTAGATCATACCCAGCATGACGCCCATAGGTTCCTGGCTGTGGATGATGGTACCGTAGACACGATAGCGGCGGGAGCCGATCGTCACATCGTTGGGATATTCATTTTTGCCCGCGCCCAGCCAATCCATAGTCATACCGGGCAACACATCGCCTATGGACTGTTCCGGGATGCTGGCACGACATCCGGTAACAGCCGTAAACCGCTCGCTGGCCCAGACTACACCACCGTCACCAAGGCGCACCATGGCCATGGGTAGCGGATTTTCTGTACGTTTATCCGAAATATCCTGGGTTTGGAAAGCATTGTGAACAAATGCCAGGATCTCCCGGTTGCGGCGCTGGCGATCCAGCATGTAGAATACAGCAAGCAGTGCGGTCACCAAAAATTCTACGATCGCAAGGGTGTACTGGCCCCTTGCAACAGTAGCCGCGACAAAGCATGCCATCACAATAAAGCATACCGTCAGACCCGGGCGGAACAAATGGCTCAGTTTCTTTTTCATTTCCTCGCCTCCAAAATGGGCATTGAAACCCATGTTATATTTATAATCTGTACTATTATAACAAATCCATCCGCTTAACGCAACAGCTTTTAGAAAAAAAGAAAGGAATTGCAAATTTTGGTTTATTGTTCCGATGCAGGATACCCAAAACCTCCCTCTGACGAGAGGACTTTCTTTGCGCCGCATAGCGGCGCTGTGGGCCGATAAGTTCAAACAACGCGATAAGCGGCAATTTATGGTTGTCGAAAAAAAGTTGTATACTTTTTCGGTCTTTTGTGTTATACTATCCATGTTCGCGCCGGGTGGGCAGCCCCGGGCACTTTAAAAATGAAGATTTTGCAGGCGTTTTTCCAAAATATGGCGATACGGGGCCGGATTTTTGGAAGATGGCTGCCTGCTTGTTATGCTTTTTGCAAATTTGAAAGGAGTTTACACGTTTTGGCAGAAAAACTGAAAATCATCCCTCTTGGCGGTCTTGACGAGATCGGCAAGAATATCACGGTTCTTGAATACGGCAAGGATATGATCGTGGTCGACTGCGGTCTTGGCTTTCCGGAAGAAGATATGTATGGCGTGGATCTGGTGATCCCGGACTTTACCTATCTGGTGCAGAACCAGAAAAAACTGCGGGGTATGTTCATCACCCACGGCCACGAAGATCACATTGGCTCCATCCCCTACTGCATGCAGCAGGTCAGTTGCCCCATCCATGGCACCGCCATGACCAATGGTCTGATCCGGCTGAAGCTGGAGGAGCACAAGATTGCCGACAAGGTCAAGCTGATCACCCACAAGCCCGGCGACACGGTAAAGGCCGGCTGCTTTACGGTGGAATTCATCCATGTCAATCACTCCATTGCCGATGCGGTGGCCTTTGCCATCCACACCCCTGTGGGCACGGTGGTGATGACCGGCGACTTTAAGATCGATCCTACCGCCAGCGAAGGCATGATGGATTTGGCCCGCTTGGGCCAGTTGGGCAATGACGGCGTGCTAGCGCTGATGGCAGACTCTACCAATGTGGAGCGAGCCGGCTATACCCCCAGTGAAAACACAGTAACAGAAAATCTGGAACGGCAATTCAAAAATTGCGACAGCCGTATCATCGTCACCACCTTTGCATCCAATATGCACCGCATCCAAGCAGTGCTGGCTACCGCCCATCGCCATGGCCGCAAGGTGGCTGTGACCGGCCGCAGCATGGAAAATATGCTGAAAGTAGCACAGGAGCTGGGCTATTTGAAAGTGCCGACCAACACCATTGTGGATATCGGCGCCATCAAGAGCCTGCCCCCAAACAAGATCGTCATTGTTTCTACCGGCTCTCAGGGTGAAAACATGTCTGCATTGCACCGCATGGCTTTCAACACCCACAAGCAGGTGGATATCATCGGCGGTGACCGGATCATAATTTCCGCATCTGCCATCCCCGGCAATGAAAAGGCCATTTCTAAGATCATCAATGAACTCTACCGCAAGGGTGCGGATGTGGTATACGAAAAGAGCGAGGGTCTGCATGTTTCCGGCCACGCCTGCCAGGAAGAGCTGAAGATCGTACACGGTCTTGTAAAGCCCAAGTTCTTCATCCCTGTCCACGGCGAGCAGCGGCATCTGCAGATCCACGGAAAGCTGGCCAAGGCCATGGGCATGGCACCCAAGAACATCTGCATCAGCCAGGTGGGCACTCCCATCGAGCTGTCTGCCCGCACCTGCAAGCTGGGCACGCCAGTGGCTGCCGGTGTGGTGCTGGTGGATGGTACCGGCGTAGGCGAAGTGGGCAGCGTGGTACTGCGGGACCGCAAGCATCTGGCCGAGGACGGCATGATTGTGGTATGCGTCAACCTCAGTGCAGAGGATGGCGGCGTGATCACAGGCCCGGATATCATCACCAGAGGCTTTATCTATGTGAAGGAGTCCGAGGAGCTGCTGGAGGATTTGAAGATCGTAGCCATGGAGGCCATCGAGCGCTGCCAGCGCAAGCGGATCCGGGATTGGAGCGCCATTAAGAGCGCTATCAAGAACGATCTGAGTGGATATCTGTACAAGACCACCAAGCGCAATCCCATGATCCTGCCGATCATTATGGAAATCTAAGACGAAAGCCGCCCTTGCAAACGGGCGGCTTTTGTGGTTTAATGAAGAAAAGATAAATTGTTGTTTACCAGTTTTTCCGTCATTCCGAGCCAGTGCGCCACATCTCGCGCTAAGAGCCGCCGCTTTGCGGCGGTTGCGCTCGAAACGCGCCTGCGGGCGCAGTGGCGTGGGAATCCCCCGGTTAGACGGAAAATGTGACAAAAAGCGCCCGGTAACCTTAGGGGGATTGCACGTCGCCTTCGGCTCCTCGCAATGACACCTCTTTTGTAAACAACAATATACCGCAGAAAGGATGTATCTTTATGCGCTATGATTTTGCCCCGATGGAGGGCATTACCGACAGTATTTACAGGCGGCTGCACCACAAGCATTTTCGTGGTGTGGATCGCTATTTTATGCCCTTCCTCTCCCCTACCATCCACAGACAGCTGACCCACAAGGAAGATCGGGAACTGCCCTTTGCGGATCGGGAAGATTTCGTTGCTGTGCCCCAGATCCTGACCAAAGTCGCGGATGATTTTCTGTGGGCGGCACAGGTCTGTGCTGATCGGGGCTATGAGGAAGTGAACCTCAACACAGGCTGCCCCAGCGGTACAGTGGTCAGCAAAGGAAAGGGCAGCGGTATGCTGCGGGATCTGGGCTCGCTGGATGCCTTTTTAGAAGAGATTTTCTCCAAATCCCCCCTGCCCATTTCTGTCAAAACCCGGTTGGGACTGGAAGATCCTGCTGAATTCACGGCCATACTGGAGATCTACAACCGCTATCCGATCAAGGAACTGACCATCCACCCCAGAACAAGGAAACAATTTTACAGCGGCGATCTTTATATGGATCTGTTTGCCTACGCCCTGCAGCACAGCAAAAATCCGCTGTGTTTTAATGGCGAATTACGCTCTGGTGATCATATTGCAGCCTTTGCAGAACAATTCCCGCAGGTTGGGGCCGTCATGATCGGACGGGGATTGATCGCCGATCCCGGCATGCTGTCCCCCGGCGGAACCACAAGGGAAAGCCTGCAGGCCTTTACAGAAGAACTGCTGGAGACCTACATAGAAGTATTTGGCGGCGCGCGGAATGCCATGTTCCGCATGAAGGAAAATTGGGGTTTCCTGCGTCATCGGTTTGCAGACAGCGACCGGCTGTGGAAGGATCTGCGCAAAACCACAGACATTGCTGAATACCGCCGCATTACCGCAGAATTTTTCCGCAGCCTGCCACTGCAGGAGCATTTTGATCCGCAATGGTAAATTGCTGTTTATCTCTCCGTTGCAATAACCACCGTAGTGTGGATACATGCCTCCGCACTACGATACAATTGCTCGATAAACGAAAATTTGAAAGCTAGAAACAGGAAAAACCGGCTGCCGAATTGGCAGCCGGTTCGTTTATTGCATTTCCACATTTGTCAGAACGATGTTCTTGTACTGGATATGGGCCGTGTACTGGTTCAGTGCGTCCTCCACAAATTTGTTGGACTGTTCCGCGATATAAGCACTACGGGTTCGGGTGATCCAAACTTCCTCACTGCCCACAAAATACATCACGTGGTAACCGAACTTGGTCTTGACCAGATCGGTATCGCCAGGCTTACGGGTTTCGTCGAAGCACCAGTCGTTAAACTCGGCTACCATCTGGCCCTCCTCAACAAAGGTATAGATGCCGCCGTCGGTGACCTCTCCTCCCTTGTCGTGGGAATACTTGTTGGCCAGCTCGCCGAAGCGCTCCTCAGTATGCTCACCGTTCAAATACTCGTTCAGAATTTTCTCTGCCGCTTCCTTGCAGGCCGCCCAATGTTCATCGGTAATGGTGGTATTGTCTGCCTTTTCCTTGTCCATCTCCTTGGCCACATTGTCGATCCGTACCAGAATATGGCGCACATCAATGGTATAGGTGCCATCTTTTTTGATGCCCTGTTCCTTCAGTGCCTCCTCGTTTGCGGCATAGTAGGCCTCGATATCCTCCATGGTGGGATTAAGGGTCAAATACAGGGATTCAAAATAGGTATAGCCCAGATAATAGGTCTCCATATATGCTTGGTAATCAGACAGAGTCACGCCGGCGCCGAAGGTGTCCGCCACCATGGCATCCACGCTTTCATAACCGCTTTTGGCGGCTTCCTTCTGCAGGGTCTCGGACATACTGTCCAGATCCTTACGGTAATTTTCAGGCAGCTGGAATCCTTTTTCACGAGCCTGCATGGTAAAAGCCGCGTAGCTCTGCCAAGTGTGCAGGGCATTGTCCAGGAAGTACTGCTCCCAGGTTAGGGAAGGATCAAAATAGCAAGTTTGTTCAGCCAGAGGCTTGCTGAAATCTATACCCAGATAGCTCAAATAGTAGTAATAATCGTTCTGGAAGCCATAAATTTCGGTCCAGTAGTAGATCTGCAACTGGGCGTTGGTCAGCTGCTGGTCGCCCATGGTGGCCACAACTTTATCTTTCTTTCTGATGGCCTTTTTATCCTTAACGGTATAGGCTTCCCGATAGTGGATGGTATTCTCACGGCGCTTCAGCCAATCGAACATGTTCCCTACTTTCCAGCCGCCACGGATGCCGAAAAACAGCACAGTGGCCAGCACAGCCAGTACCGCGATACAACCGGACATAGCAGCGACGCGCTTTGCTTTCTTCAGATCAGAAGAACTTTCGCCAGACTCCTGCACCGGCAAATCCGTTTCTAACGGTGCCCCTTCATCCAGGGCAACGATCTCTTCCTGCAGATCTTGCTCGTTGGACTGCTCGCGATCGTTGCTTTTGCCGCAGACCGGACAGAATCCACCCCAGTCAGCCAGCTCTTGATCACAATACTTACATTTCATGGTCATTATCCTCTTTCTCCGCTACGCGGACTTAATTAATGGCCAGTTTACCATGGCATAACAGGAAAATCAAGTAAATACACAAAATATTTACAGGTAGGAAAATACCGGACAAACCCTTGCAAATCCATACAAAAAATGCTATAATGTATTGTTGATATCGTATCCCTTTAAGGAGTATGCACATGAGTACAAAAACAACTGTTATTTCTCAGGAACAGCTGCAGCAGCAGCTATCCTTTTGTGATAAGATCGCTGCGTATTGGCACGCGGAAGGCCGCGCGCCGGTGGCCTATGTAGAGACTTACGGCTGCCAGCAGAACGAGGCGGATTCTGAGCGGATTCGCGGTATGCTGGCACAGGCCGGCTATGGCATCTGTTTTGATGCCGAAGGTGCCGATGTGGTGGTGATGAACACCTGCGCCATCCGTGAAAACGCCAATCAGCGGGTTTTTGGCAATTTGGGTGCGCTGACCCACACCAAACGTCGCCATCCCGGGCAGAAAATTTTCCTCTGCGGCTGCATGGCAGGCCAGACCGTGGTCACCGACCGGATCAAAAAGAGTTTTCCCCATGTGGACGGCGTATTCTCGACCCATCATCTGTGGCAGTTCCCTGAGATCCTCTACAAGGTGCTGACCGGGAAAAAGCGCCAGTTTTACATTGAAGACGAGGCAGGTTCCATTGCCGAAGGTCTGCCTGTGGTGCGCAGCAACACCTTAAAAAGCTGGGTCAGCATCATGTACGGCTGCAACAATTTCTGCACCTACTGCATCGTGCCCTATGTCCGGGGCCGGGAGCGCAGCCGCAAGCCTGAAGACATTCTGGCTGAGTGCAGGGAGCTGGTGGAAAACGGCTGCAAGGAAATTACGCTGCTGGGTCAGAATGTCAATTCTTATGGCAAAGACCTAGCTTGCGGCGTGGATTTTGCGGATCTGTTGGCACAGATCGCCCAGCTGGAGGGTGATTTCCTCATCCGCTTCATGACCAGCCACCCCAGAGATGCTTCTGAAAAGCTGTTTGACACCATGGCCAAGTATCCCAAGATCGCCAAGCAGCTCCATCTGCCCTTCCAATCCGGTTCCAGCCGGGTGCTGAAGGCCATGAACCGCCATTATGACCGGGAAACCTATCTGAAAAAGGTGCAGTACGCTAAGTCCGTCATGCCGGAGCTGGTACTGACGAGCGATGTGATTGTGGGTTTCCCCGGTGAGACCGAGGAAGAATTTGAGGAAACCCTGTCCCTCATCGAAGCCGTGCGCTATGATGCCCTCTTTACCTTCATCTTCTCTCCCCGCCCCGGCACCCCTGCCGCCGGCATGGATGATCCCACACCCAAGGAAGAAAAGAGCCGCCGCTTCGACAAGCTTTGCGACCTGCAGAATCACATTTCCGAGCAGATCCACAATGGCTACACGGGCAAGGTCTTCCGCTGTCTTGTAGATGGCCGGGACAAGGATCAGCTCACCGCTCGCACCGAAGGCGGCAGATTGGTTCGCTTTGCAGGCGACGACAGCCTCATCGGCACTTACCAGAATATCGCCATCACCGGCGCCACCACCTGGAGCCTTGTTGGAGATCTGAGATAAAAGATATCGGATATAAGATATTACTGTTTATCCCGACATCTTTTATCCAACAGAATATCTTATATCTCCTATCCCGTATCTTATATCTTCATTTTTGGAGGTTTTCTCATGGCAAAAGTTACCAATGAATTAACGCCCATGCAGCGGCAATATCAGACCATCAAAGCCGATCACAAGGATTGCATCCTCTTTTTCCGTCTGGGCGATTTTTATGAAATGTTCAACGAGGATGCCCGGGTTGCGGCAAAAGAGCTGGATCTGACTCTGACTACCCGGGATCGTGGCAAGCCGGAAGAAGAACAGACTCCCATGTGCGGTGTGCCCTATCACAGTGTGCTTGCCTACATCGCCCGGCTGGTGCAGAAGGGCTACAAAGTAGCCATCTGCGAGCAGATGACAGACCCGGCCCTGACCAAGGGACTTGTAGAGCGGGAAGTGACCCGCATCGTCACCCCCGGCACTGTCACCGAAAGCTGCATGCTGGAAGAAAGCCGCAATAACTATTTCGCCTCTCTTTATGGCGAGGGCAACAAATTCGGTCTTGCCTTCTGCGATATTTCCACCGGCGAATTCTATGTGACCGTTTGCGACAGCGCTGCTGCTGCCGCATCGGAATTGGGCCGGTTCTCCCCTGCCGAGGTGATTCGCTGCCACGCTGACGATCCCATTTTGGGCGCTGCTCTGTTCCAGCGGCTGCGCTGCTGTGTGGACGAAGGCACTACACAGGTCTTCGACCTGGCCAAAGCAGAAGCGGTGCTGGAAAACCATTTCCATAGCCCCATGGGGACGTTGGGCCTTTCCGGCCTTCCTGTAGCCATCATCGCCGCCGGTGGACTGCTGCAAACCTTGCTGAATTTGCAAAAAAATGATCTGGCCCATGTGCGCACTCTGCAATACTACACCACCGGCCGATTCATGGAGTTGGATCTGGATGCCCGGAGAAATCTGGAACTGACGGAGACCATGCGCTCCAAAGAAAAGAAAGGGAGCCTGCTTTGGGTACTGGACAAAACCCACACAGCTATGGGCGCCCGCATGCTGCGCAGCTGGCTGGAAAAACCTCTGCTGGACCCGGTACAGATCGGCCGCCGCCACAGCGCTGTGGAAGAATTGGTATCCTGCCCCATCATCCGCGGCGAACTGGAACAGGCGCTGAAAAATGTAACCGATCTGGAGCGTGTGATGGCCAGAGTATCCGGCGGCACTGTCAATGCCAGAGACCTATTGGGTCTTGCCAGCGGTCTGCGTGCTCTGCCTGCGGTAAAGGCACAGCTGAGCAAGACGGAATCTGCTCTGCTTCAGCGCTTGGCTCAGACCATCGATCCGCTGACCGAATGGGCCGACCGCATCGAAAACACCCTGGAAGAGCGTCCGCCGCTGACTATTCGAGAAGGCGGACTGATTCGCAAGGGTGCCAATGCGGAAGCTGATCGTCTGCGGGATATTATGGACGGCGGTGCCGGCACCATTGCCGCCATCGAAGCGGAAGAAAAAGAAAAGACCGGCATTCGGACGCTGAAGGTCAGCTACAACCGGGTGTTCGGCTACTATATCGAAGTATCCAAATCCTTTACATCCCAAGTGCCCCAGCACTATATCCGCAAGCAGACACTGGCAAACTGTGAGCGCTACATCACCCCGGAGCTAAAGGAACTGGAAGAACAGGTGCTGACCGCCAAGGATCGGCTGACAGCACTGGAATATCAGCTGTTTGTGGAGTTGCGGGATGCACTGGCCGCAGAAACCGCCCGTGTGCAGACCACCGCCGCTGCCGTCGCCGCGGCAGATACGCTGTGCAGCCTTGCCGCCGTTGCGGTGCAGCGGGGCTACTGCCGCCCCCAGATCGGTCTGGATGGCGAAATTTCCATCACCGATGGCAGACATCCTGTGGTAGAAGTGATGCTGAACGACAGCCTGTTTGTGCCCAACGATACCCATCTGGGTTCTAAGGATCATCAGGTAAGCATCATCACCGGCCCCAATATGGCCGGTAAATCCACCTATATGCGGCAAGTGGCGCTGATCGTGCTGATGGCACAGATGGGCTCCTTTGTACCTGCCCGCAGCGCCCGGATCGGTCTGGTAGACCGGGTATTCACCCGCATCGGTGCCAGCGACGATTTGGCATCCGGCCAGTCCACTTTCATGGTGGAAATGACGGAGGTGGCTTCTATTTTGAAGCACGCCACTTCCCGTAGCCTGCTGATCCTGGACGAGATCGGTCGTGGCACATCTACTTACGATGGCATGGCCATCGCCAGAGCGGTGCTGGAATATGCCGCCAGCCCCAAGCGTTTGGGTGCCAAGGCACTGTTCGCCACCCATTATCACGAGCTTTCCACCATTGAGGCAGAACTGCCTAATGTAAAAAATTACAACATCGCGGTAAAAAAGCGGGGCGATCAGATGATCTTCCTGCGCAAGATCGTCCCCGGTGCCACCGACGACAGCTACGGTGTGGAAGTCGCCAAGCTGGCAGGTTTGCCCAATGCCGTCATCACCCGGGCAAGAGAGATCTTGGATGAGCTTGAAAGCGGAAAAGGACAGGAATTTGTGCCTGTCGCTACCCGGGAAGATGACCAGATCAGTATGCTGGATCTGAGAAGTCAACAGGTCTGTGACGCGCTGGAAGCCATCACCGTAGAAACCCTGACCCCCATTGAAGCCATGAATGAACTCTACAAGCTGAAAAGGATGCTGCTATAATGGCAAAAAAAGCAAAGCGACTTTCGATCCATCTGACAGACCGGGAACAGATCCGGGCCATCATCTATATGCTCTTCAGCTTTTTCATGCTGCCCTGGCTGCTAAGTGAGCTGAATGGGTTCCTGCCCGCGCCCATGGGTAATGTATGGCTGAATTTTCTGTATTACGCCATCAATTTTCTGGCGATCGGGTGGATCTTTGGCAGTTTTTTCAAGCGCAGCCTGATCTATGCCGGGCAGAATATGGGCGATTTTCTCATTGCCGTATTGATCGGCTCTGCCTGCTACTGGCTGAGCAGCTGGGGCATCACCCGGCTGCTGGAAATCTTCTTCCCCGCCTATGTCAATCTCAATGATGGCAGTATTTCCGCCATGGCCGGCAGCAACTTCACCCTCGTATTCATCGGCACGGTCATTCTGGTGCCGCTGGCTGAGGAGGCGCTGCATAGAGGTCTGATCTTCGGCTGTCTGTACCCCAAAAACCATGTTGCTGCCTATGCCCTTTCTGTTTGTATTTTCGCTGCAGTACATATTCTGGGTTATGTAGGCACATATTCTACACTGCATCTGGCGCTGGCTTTCCTGCAGTATGTACCTGCCGGTCTTTGTCTGGCTTGGGTCTACCGCAAAAGCGGCAGTATCTTCGCGCCGATTTTATTGCACACCGTCAACAACGCTGTGGGTATGTTTGCCCAGAGGTAACCTTATGAAAATCATCCAATTATCCCCCCATATCGCCAACCTGATCGCCGCCGGTGAGGTGGTGGAGCGCCCGGCCTCCGTAGTCAAGGAACTGCTGGAGAACGCTGTGGACGCCGGTGCCACCAAAGTGACCGTAGAGATCAAAGACGGCGGCATGACCTATCTGCGGCTGACCGACAACGGCTGCGGCATGGCACCCGATGACGCGCGCACTGCCTTTTTGCGCCACGCAACTTCCAAGCTGCGGACCGCGGAAGACTTAGCTGCCATTTCCACCTTCGGTTTCCGGGGTGAAGCTTTGGCTGCCATCGCCTCCGTCAGCCGCATCGATCTGATGACAAAACCCGCCGACGCTTTAAGCGGCACGAGCCTGCGTCTGGAGGCCGGCGTCATTACGGAAGAATCTGAAGTAGGTTGCCCCGTGGGCACCACCATCATCATCCGGGATCTGTTCTACAACACCCCAGCCCGCATGAAGTTTATGAAATCCGACTCCTACGAGGGTTCCCGGGTGGCTGCCGCTGTGCAGCTGCAAGCGCTGGCTCATCCAGAGGTGGCCATTACCATGATTCGGGACGGAAAGCAGGTACTTTCCACCCCGGGCACCGGCGGTCTGGAAGCCGCTGCTTACTGCGTTTACGGCAGAGAAGCTGGCCAGATGATCCCGGTGGACAGCAACTGGGATGCTTACCGTATCCGCGGTTTCGTCAGCAAGCCTACCGACGCACGTCCCAGCCGCGCCATGCAGACCTTCTTCGTCAACGGTCGGCCTGTGCGGTCAAAGACCATGCTGGCAGCGCTGGAGGAGGCCTACCGCAATCAGATCATGGTAGGTAAATTTCCTGCCTGCGTACTGCATCTGGAACTTCCCGCCAACGCGGTAGATGTGAATGTGCACCCGGCTAAGACAGAAGTGAAATTTCTGTCGGAAAAGGCTGTGTTTGATTGCATCCACTACGGTGTGCTGGGCGCGCTGAATAAAACACAGGATCGGCCTCAAATGCAGATGAAGCCCTCTGCAAATATGTCATCGGGAAGCAGTCCCCAGACTGCTGTGGCCCCCCACCCCGAAAATGCATACGCTCCCAAAAAGACCGAGTCCTTCTTCCGCACCATGACGGCGGAGGAATACAGAACCTTCTCCAAGGTCATGGCCGATGGGCCCCAGCCGAAGAAAGAGGCCGCCATCGCAGCCGCAGCAAAGATCGAACGTCCTGCCAACATGCCTCTGCGAGAGGCAGTGATCCTTCCCTCCCCTGTTCCTCAGCCCAAGCCTGTGGAAACACCGAAGGGAACGAATTCTTCGACTCCGCTTCCCTCCGCTCAGGATGACGCAGTCGTTACCCCTGTGATTACGACGGAGATTGCCACGTCGCCTTTGGCCCCTCACATTGACATTCCTGAAGAAATGGAACAGGTGGCACTGCCGATGCCGGAGGTTGTTCCCTGGAGGATGGTAGGTGAACTATACCAAAGCTATATCATCGTGGAGCAGGGCGAAGAAGCATTCCTGATCGACAAGCACGCCGCCCACGAACGCATCCTCTTTGAAAAATTGAAGGCCAACCAGGAGGCCATTTCCTCCCAGGCCCTGCTGACACCCGTTCCGGTCCGCCTCTCCCCTGCGGCGGTGGCAGAACTGCTGGCCAATCTGGACACCCTGACGGAATTGGGTTTTGAACTGGAAGAGTTCGGCGAGAATACCTTGCTGCTACGGCAGATCCCCATGGATTTAGATCCCCAGCAAGCAGCGGAAACGGTGGAAGCCATGGCAGCCGATTTGCTGGCCGGTCGCCGGGAGCGCAAGGACACGGTGCGCGATGAAATTCTCCACACGGTAGCCTGCAAAGCCGCCATCAAGGCCGGCTGGAAAAATGACGAAGCGGAATTACTGGTGCTTGTCAAGCAGGTCATGGCAAATGAAGATTTGAAATACTGCCCCCACGGGCGGCCCATCTGCATTACATTGAGCAAAAAGCAACTGGAAAAGCAGTTCAAACGAACATAAGGAGAAATCACTATGAAAAAACTTTCCCCGAAAAAGCAGGTTCAGCTGTGTATCAGCTTTGTTTGGATCGGTGCCGTAGTGGCTATGCTGTCAAAAATGCTGGGCACATGGTGCCTGTGGGTAGGCTTTGGCATCGTCGTGGTGGCAGGCATCTGCCGCTACACATTGATCCGCTGCCCCCACTGTGGCTATAAGCTTGTAGAAGGCAATTCCGTCCCCCGCCGCTGCCCCAAATGCGAAGGAGATCTGCACACATGACCGGCAAGGACTATCAGAAACTCGCCATGACCACCCTCAACCCTGCCCTTGATAAGCGGGATGTGCTAATCAACGCGGTGATGGGCCTGTGCGGGGAAAGTGGCGAAGCCATCGATCTTGTGAAGAAACATCTGCACCAAGGTCATGAACTGGACAGAGAAAAGCTGATCAAAGAATTGGGCGATATTGCCTGGTATCTGGCAGAGGCCGCCTATGCGCTGGATACGGATCTGGATGCGGTTTTGGAAGGCAATATCGCCAAATTGAAGACAAGATACCCGGAAGGATTTGATATAGAGAAATCCATCCATCGGGAAGATCAATAAAAAAACGTCCCCTTGTCATTCTGAGCGAAGCGGAGTCGAAGAATCCGCTCTCTGACGCATAAGGGAACGGATCCTTCGGCGCGCTTCGCTTGCTCAGAATGACAGATAAGGAGGCAAGATTATGGACAAGATCATATGTGTTGTTGGGCCTACCGCCTCCGGTAAAACGGCGCTGGCCATTGAACTAGCCAAGGAAACAGGCGGCGAGGTGGTATCCTGCGACTCCATGCAGATCTACCGCCGCATGGACATCGGTACCGCCAAGCCCACCATCGAAGAACTGCAGGGAATCCCCCACCACATGATCGACATTTGCGATCCGACAGAGGATTTCTCTGTCAGCCGTTATACGGATATGGCTACGCCCATTGTCGATGACATTTTAGCGCGTGGCAAAACCGCTATCATCGCCGGTGGCACAGGACTATATGTGGACAGTCTGATTAAGGGAAACCATTTTGTGGATGTGCCCGCAACAGGCCACCGCGAAATCTTGGAAGCCCGGCTGGAAGCAGAAGGTGTAGCGCCTCTGCTGGCCGAGCTGCGTCAAATCGACCCGGAAGCCGCGGACCACTCTCAGAGTAATCCCCGCCGCATCATCCGGGCATTGGAAGTATACCTGGAAAGCGGTGAGACCATCACCGCCCACAATCTGCGCACCCAGACCATCCCGCCCCGGTATCAGCCCATTTGGATCGGTTTGGATTTTGTGCAACGCAAAGATCTGTATGACCGTGTCAATCGCCGGGTGGAAGTGATGCTGGAAATGGGATTATTGAAAGAAATTGAAACCCTGCTTGCTTCCGGTATCCCCGAAAAATCCACCGCCATGCAGGCCATTGGCTACAAGGAATTTGTGGATGCACTGGCGGGTCGCTGTTCTTTAGAATCTGCAGTGGCGCAGCTGCAGCAATCTTCC
The DNA here is from genome assembly GCA_045638225.1 of Faecousia sp. GTDB lineage: Bacteria > Bacillota > Clostridia > Oscillospirales > Oscillospiraceae > Faecousia. Next base: position 21,175 of record JAZUAW010000068.1, read on the forward strand.
CGCCGCTATGCTAAGCGGCAGCTGACATGGTTCCGCCGTAATGAAAAGATGAACTGGATCTATCGCACACCCCACACCACAGGGGAAGAAATTATGGCAAACGCCCGACAGATCCTGCGCAAATTCGACAAGTAAATTATGCTACCATATAGGTATCCCAAAGAAAGAAGGTATACATATATGGCAGATACAAATAATCTCCAGGAAGCCATTTTGCAGGAGGTGCGGCGAGACCGGGTGCCGGTAACGCTGTTCCTGATGAACGGTTTTCAGCTACGGGGTGTCATCACAGGATTCGACAATTTTGTGGTGGTGCTGGTAAGCGATGGCAAGCAGCAAATGATCTACAAGGACGCCATCTCCACCCTGGCCCCCATCAGACCGCTGAAAGCTGCCGCATCCACTGTGTAAACCCAGCAGGCGACGGAGAATACCTCCGTCGCCTATTGTTTTTTTCGGAATATATACTGCCACAACAGAAAGAGGAACAAGCTATGTCCATTGCTGAAAATGTTGCCCGCGTTCTTGCGGATATTGAATGCGCCGCCATTGCGGCAGGCCGCGATCCCAAAGAGATCACTCTCTGCGCCGCCACCAAAATGAACGATGCCGCCCGTGTACGGGAGGCCATCGCCGCAGGCATCCGCTGCTGCGGAGAAAACCGGGTGCAGGAGCTGACCGCAAAATTGGCGGACAACGCCTACGAAGGGGCCGACCTCCACTTCATCGGCCATCTGCAAACCAACAAGGTCAAGCAGGTGGTGGGCAAGGTCAGCTTGATCCAGAGTGTGGATTCTCTGCGATTGCTGGAGGCCATTGAGAAAGAAGCCGCCAAACAGGGTATGATCCAGGATATCCTGCTGGAGATCAACATCGGAGAAGAAGCCAGCAAATCCGGTCTTTCTGTGGACGAAATTTATCAAATGTTGGAAAGAGTGGCGCATTCCGGTAATGTGCGGGTCAAGGGGCTGATGGCTATCCCTCCCGTCTGTGAAAATCCCGGTGACAATAATAAATTTTTTAAAGAAATGTGCAACCTTTCTGTTGACATAACGGCAAAAAAATACGATAATGTATCTATGGAAATTTTGTCTATGGGTATGTCGGATGATTATGCCGACGCCATCGCCCACGGCAGCACCATGATTCGCGTGGGCACCGCTATTTTCGGTGCACGAAATTATGCTCAGCAGTAAATTTTAGGAGGAACACGATATGACTTTTTGGGATAATGTGAAGAAGTTTGCGCAGCCCATGGCTGATGATGAATATGATGATTACGATGAGGATATTGACGGCTTTGAGGAAGAAGCACCGGTTGCTTCCCGCCCTGTCCGCCGGGATACCCGTCCTGAGCCTGCAGCCGCCGAGCGCAGCGAGTCCGGCAGCTTTAGCGGCAAAGTGCTGAACATGAGCTCCAACAAGCCTTCTGTAGTTCTGTTCCGTCCCACCAGCTTCAACGAGGCCACCAAGGCCGCAGATGATCTGCGTGACAGAAAGGCTGTCATCATCAATATGGAAAATGTAGAGTCCGCTATGGCCCGCCGTGTGGTAGACTTCCTGTCCGGTTGCGCTTATGCCCTCGATGGCAAGGTCAAGAAGATCGCCCTGTCCACTTACCTGTTCTGCCCCCACAGCATGGATGTGATGGGTGATCTGGAAACACTGCATACCGATGCAGACAGCAGTCTGGATTAATCCGCTGCCCGTAAACACAGAGAGGAATGCTTATGTTTACACCGCAACAAATTGAACAGATCTCTTTCAGCCGTGCCACCTTCGGTGGTTACGATATGCAATCCGTTGACGAATTTCTGGAGCCCCTGACGGAGGATTACATTACCCTTTACAAGGAAAATGCCCTGCTCAAGAGCAAAATGCGTATTCTGGTCAGCAAGCTGGAAGAATACCGCAAGAACGAGGCTTCCTTGAAAGAAGCCATCGCCAATACCCAGAATACCTGCGATCTGATGATCAAGGAAGCGGAGAGCAAGTGCGCACTGATGCTCAGCGAAACCAATCTGGCAGCTGCCGAAAGCGCCCGCACCATCAAGTCCCAGATGGCCGAGGAAGAGGCCCGGGTGGAAGAAGCTCGCCAGACCGCCGCTGCCCAGATCGAGCAGCTGCAGCGTCAGCTGACCGCCTGCCTGGATGCCTTGGAATATATCAAGGTCAATAACCGGCCCCTCAACCCCGTGATGCCCCAGCCGGAGCCTCAGCCTGAGGTCGCTGCTGAGCCTGTGCAGAACGACGAGACCAAGGTGGTCGCCGATGAGATTTCTCAGAATCTGGCTGCCATGATCGGCGAGACCGAGGATGCCGCTCCCACTGCCGAGCCCAAGCATCCCACCCAGGAGGCCACTACCAAATTCACCGGTCTGAAGTTCGGCCCCAATTACGACCCCACAAAGTAAGAATTGTCATTGCGAACCAGTGCGCACACTGGTGTGGCAATCCCCACAATTTTATATATCCAAGCTATGACGAGGACACGTCATTTCCCCCATCTGTTTACAGAGAGCTGCCGGCTGGTGCGAGGCAGTACAGACAGGAAATGGTATCCCCTCCGAGCTGCGCACCGAAATCCGCAAGGTTATTAGGCTGCGCCGGGTCCGCCCGATAACGCGGAAATCGAGTGCCGGAGAAATCCGGAATGAGAGTGGTACCGCAGAGGTAATAATGCGCCTTTGTCTCTTAATGCTAGGGACAAAGGCGCTTTTTATTCTTATTGTCATCGCAAGTCGCTTAGGATGTCTACATTGTGAAGGAGAAATTATGGGCCTACTAGTTGCAATAATTGTAATCATAATAATTTCTATTGTAAATTCATACCGTAAGCGTCGCGAACAATTTGTTAGAGAAAGCAGCACCGCTCTGAAATCTTTGATGGAGATTAACACCAAGCATTCCTTTCTAAATGTACCTTGCTTTGATATGGATGTTTATTACGATAACGAGGATTACTATGATACAATCTCACCCCTTGATTATTTAACATATCAGTTGGTATACAAACAGAAGGCAATAATTAAAGCCGTAAAGGACGCTGCAGTAAACAATGCCAGGATAATTCCATATCAAACAGAGGTTGCATCTTGCTTATTGGGTAATTTTAGTTTAGATTTTTTAAGTGAAAATCAAACTGGATTAGAGAAACTTCTACAGAAATATTGGCTTACCAAAGATTACAACGCAATCTGCGCTGTTGAAAAATCCTTATTTAATGCAACAGTAAAAAGACCAGTTATTGCAATCCACATCCAAGTATGCCTCTATCTTACAAATATAAAAGGTAGGCAACGCGATATCAAGTCAGCTACTTTTAACACTCCTGTTATTCTTGAAGCAATCAATAAGTTACAACAAAAAACAAACGGTTTTTATTCCGATCCGGAGGTCTGGCATGCAATCTGTCGGGTAGAGCGAGGCAAGGTTTCCAACAGAATGAGATTCGCTGTGTATAATCGCGATGGAAATCGTTGCAGAAAATGCGGCAGTACACAGAATTTAGAAGTAGATCACATCTTTCCAATTTCAAAGGGCGGTAAGAGCACATTTGACAATCTGCAAACGCTTTGTCATAGATGCAATGTTGCAAAAGGTAATTTTATTGAGCCAGATGCAGTACCTCCACGGAATGTGCAAAGCCATTCCAAAAGAATGTGTCCCAATTGTCATATACCCCTTGTAAAGCGCATCGGAAGCTATGGTGAATTTTGGGGATGCCCCAACTACCCCAGATGCAGATATACTCAAAATAAATAGTCCGAAGACAAAAATAAGTTTGTAATATTATATGGAGGTAACTTCCAATGGAATACAAAAACACAATCATCACCCCCAAGACCGACTTTCCTATGAAGGCCGGTCTGCCTGCCCGTGAGCCCGGTATGCTGGCTGCCTGGGAAGCACAGGACCTGTACAACGCTCTGCTGGAAAAGAACAAGGATCTGCCCCCCTTCATCCTGCATGACGGCCCTCCCTTCTCCAATGGCTATATCCACATGGGCCACGCCCTGAACAAGACCCTGAAGGACTTCATCGTCCGTTCCCAGGCTATGATGGGCCACTATACCCCCTATGTCCCCGGCTGGGATAACCATGGTCTGCCCATCGAGCGTGCCATCGAAACTTCCAAGAAGAAGCTGAACAAGGATATGTCCGTGCCCGAGTTCCGCAAGGCCTGCGAGGACTTTGCCGAGGACTTCATCCAGAAGCAGATGGGTGGCTTCAAGCGTCTGGGCGTCGTGGGCGATTGGGAGCATCCCTACCGCACCATGGACAAGCACTTCGAAGCACAGGAAGTGAAGGTCTTTGGCCGCATGTTCGACAAGGGCTATATCTACAAGGGTCTGAAGCCTGTCACCTGGTGCCCCTTCTGCGTCACCGCCGTGGCTGAGGCTGACATCGTTTACAATGATGACCCCTGTACCACCGCTTATGTTAAGTTCCCCGTTCATGACGACCTGGGTAAGCTGGCCGGTTTCGACCTGAGCAAGACCTTCTTCGTCATTTGGACCACCACCATCTGGACCCTGCCCGGCAACCTGGCCATCTGCCTGCATCCTCGCGACAGCTATGTGCTGGTGAAGGCTGAAAACGGCGAGACCTACATCGTAGCCGAGGCTCTGATGGAAAAGGTTATGAAGATTGGCGGTTTCGAAAAATACGAAGTGCTGGCCACCTACCCCGGCGCATTCTTCGAGAATATGCTGGCAAAGCACCCCTTCCTGGACAAGACTTCCCGCCTGGTTTGGGCTGAGTATGTCACCATGGACAGTGGTACCGGCTGTGTCCACACCGCTCCCGGCTTCGGTGCTGATGACTATCAGACCTGCATGCGCTATGGCATGGAGCTGGTGGTGCCCGTTGACGATTACGGCCGTCACACCGACTACGCCGGCAAGTACGCCGGTCTGAAGACCGAAGAGAGTAATCCCATCATTCTGGAGGATATGCGTGCCAACGGCTCTCTGTTCGCTGCCGAGGATGTTGTCCACTCCTACCCCCACCATGACCGCTGCAAGAAGCCCGTTATCTTCCGTGCTACTCCCCAGTGGTTCTGCTCTGTGGAATCCTTCAAGGACAAGGCCATCGAGGCTATTGAAGACGTGCAGTGGTTCCCCGCCTGGGGCGAAGACCGCATGGTCAGCATGATCCGTGAACGTGCCGACTGGTGCATCAGCCGTCAGCGCCGTTGGGGTTTGCCCATCCCCGTGTTCTACTGCCAGGATTGTGGCAAGCCCGTTTCCACCCCCGAATCCATCGAAAAGATCTCTGCCCTCTTTGACGAGCATGGTTCCAACGTATGGTTCGAGAAGGACGCTATGGAGCTGGTTCCCGAGGGCTTCACCTGCCCCCACTGCGGCGGCAAGACCTTCGAAAAGGAAACCGACACCCTAGACTGCTGGTTCGACTCCGGTTCTACCCACTTCTCCAGCCTGATGCACCGCACTCCCGAGCTGTGGCCCGCTGATGTGTATCTGGAGGGTGCCGACCAGTATCGTGGTTGGTTCCAGTCCTCCCTGCTGACTTCCGTCGGTGCACTGGACAAGGGCGCTCCCTTCCGTCAGGTTCTGACCCACGGCTGGGTCGTGGACGGCCAGGGCCGCGCTATGCACAAGAGTCTGGGCAACGGCGTTGACCCCGCTGACCTCATCAAGGACTTCGGCGCTGACATCGTCCGTCTGTGGGCTGCTTCTTCCGACTACCATGCTGACGTGCGCTGCTCCAAGGAGATCTTCAAGCAGATCGCCCAGAACTATCTGAAGTTCCGTAACACCGCTCGTTATTGCCTGGCCAACTTGGGCGATTTCGATCCCAACACCGATATGGTGGCTGCTGAAAATCTGGAAGAACTGGACAAGTGGGCACTGACCAAGCTGAACAAGCTGGTAGCTTTCTGCAAGAAGGCTTACAATAACTACGAATCCCACATGGTCACCCATGGCATCAACGACTTCTGTGTCGTAGAGCTCAGTTCCTTCTACCTGGATATCCTGAAGGATCGTCTGTACTGCGAAGAGGCCACCGGCCTGCGCCGCCGCAGCGCACAGACCGCCCTGTTCCTGATCGTGGATGCCATGGCTAAGGTCTTCTCCCCCATCCTGGCCTTCACCTGTGACGAAATTTGGCAGGCTATGCCCCATCTGGCAAGCGACGATGCCCGCAACATCCTGCTGAACCAGATGCCCGAAAGCTTCGACGCTTACATGCTGGATGATGCCGCTATGGAAAAGTGGGCCATCGTCATGAAGCTGCGTCAGGATGTAAACGGTGTGCTTGAGCGCGCCCGTAAGGACGGCCGCATCGGCAAGGCTCTGGAAGCACATGTGACCGTCTATGGCGACGAGACCGTCAAGAATGCCACCGATGATCTGAACATGGCAGAGATCTGCATCGTTTCCTCCTGCGTATGGGCACAGCCCGAGGAAGGCGCAGAGGTTGGCACCGGTGTTAACTTCCCCGGCATCACCATCGGCGTATCCGAGGCCAAGGGCGTCAAGTGCCCCCGCTGCTGGATGCACACTGCTTCTACCCACGCAGAAGGCCTCTGCGCCCGCTGCGAAGGCGTTGTTTCCAAGCTGGAAATCGAATTCTAATACCTGCAAAAAGGCCAGCCCCTCACCGGGCTGGCCCTTTTGCATACCCAATATTCTAAATGGGGATTTCGCGTTCAGCGGTATAGCCGCTTTCGCTTCACCCGGTGAGAACATAGTTAGATCATCGCGTTCTTTCTCTTTTTGCGGAGAATCAGAAACGCCGCCACACCGCCGATTACGCACACACCGCCGCAAACGCCCACGGTGAGCCAAGGGAAGTTTGCGTCATCCGTATTTTCCTGCGCCGAGGGGATAGCAGGAAGTTCAAAGACCTCTTTATACCATGAAGCTCTTTCGGTATTTGCATGTAAAGGCCATTCGATGATTAGTTTATTACCATCCTCTGTAACAGAGTATAGCCCTGCGTTGAATGGACAGAAACCATCGTCGCCGCCAGTAAGATTCCCCAAAAAGATTTCCTTGCCATCATATTTGTAGTAGACTTCCTCACCACTGCCCAAGAGCCAATGCCACTCTCTTATGATGATTTCTGCCTCGCGTGATTCCAACGGAATGTGAAGATCATCGAGGTACGTTTTGTCCCATAAGGAGGTCTTTTTGCAACTACTCAAGAGAAACAGCATGATAAAACAACTCACAACAACGATCCATGCATTTCTTTTTTTGGTATTACCCATTTTGTATATCCTCCCAATCCCCAGTCAATCGGGTACTCTACACCATTGATTACCAGGCAATGTTCGTCCTTCCAATAGATATCCATCGTCTGATACTGGCCCCAGGGGCCTGAATATACCCGGGCCACCTTTTTCTCACCACCGAACCAGGATTTTTTATATATATCCACGAAGGTGTTGCCGCCCATTGCGCCCTGGTCGCTGTCGATCACTTTGGCTGTATAGGTCCCCCGTGGGGAATCCAATGTTATTACCACCGTATTCTCCGTCATCCCGTCCAATATGTTGAGGAACAGAATCAACGGACTTGCTAACAACACCAGTACTAGGACGCACAGTGCGGCAATTGGTATCCATACCGATTTTTTCATCAAAACACCATCCTTCTCCAGCCAATTCAGAGGCAAGCGGATCGTTTCTTCCCACAGGAGGATCTCTGGCATTTTTGTTCTGTTAGTCCGGTCGCCTTACCACATGATACCATCCGTTTCCAAGTGACTTTACTTTTACTTCAGCGCCTTCGTCAGGTGAATTCACCCAGGAAGGTTTTTCATTGGGAGAAAAGGCCAACGCATATTGACCGTTTTCGATACAAAATGAAATTCTGTCTCCGTGTATTCTTATTGCATCAAATGCGGCATCCTTGTGCGGAAATCCGTTCAAGCAGATTGATTCCAGCGCTGAAAGGACATCGTCCGGCATTTCTAAATAGTCGTTGGTATCCGGGTCATATAATCTATGTCCATGATCGCGAGAATGTGAAACATACAACCATTTGTCTGCTTCGTCTGGAAATTGTGTTTGGCAATAATTCTTTACTGTATGAAAGTCGTCAGCATAATGATCATAATCTGCCGAATGCGCCCATAAATGTGAATAACTGAATAGCAATAACGGTAACACACATATACAAATCATGATCAAGCTTGTTAAGGAAGTAATCCATAGCCATTTTGTAAGTTTTTTCATAAGAAGTGCCTTTCAAGAATTGATTTGTATCCGAACCACTTCTTCCTGTAGGATGATCTCTACATAACCATCGCACCAGTTGAGCTGGTGCAGTGGAGGATAGAAGGGTCTTTCCAGCTGGGCCACCTTCTTCATAGTAACCGGAGAGGTCATGATGTACACGGTCCCTGTTTCATGATGCGGAAAAAAGTATTCCCTTTCAAAAACCAGACTGTAAGCCCCATCCGGCGAATCGAAGCGCTGATAGGTGCTGCTGCTTGTGCCAAATGCTACACCTGCCAGCATCTCAATGCCAACAGCAAACAGGATTACCAGCAGCAAAATCGCCTTGCCCAGCGCGCAATACCACTTTTTCGTATGCAGACACCATGCCACACCAGTCCAAAGGATACCAAGTACCACCAGCAGACAGAAACCATAGCAGAAGATTTCCTTACTGGTAACAGGCGGCAGATACACCCGCTGTCCTACAAGTACCACCAAAAAACAAAAGCAAAACAACAGCAATATGAAAAAAATAGGAATCGCAAACACAAAATTCCACAGCCGCCGTTTCATGTTTCGTCCTCCACAAATTCAAACAAGTCCCCCGGCTGGCATTTCAGTTCCCGGCAGATAGCATTCATGGTTTCAAATCGAACCGCTTTTGCCTTGCCTGTTTTCAGAATGGACAGATTGGCCTGCGTCAGACCGATACGACGGCAAAGCTCCAGAGAGGTCATCTTCCGCTTTGCCAGCATAACATCCAAATTGATAATAATTGCCATGGTATCACCTCAGATCGTCAGGTCATTTTCTTCCCGCAGAGCCACGGCGCCATCCAGTACACAGGCCACCACACTGACCACCAGACACAAAAAGCCCATGACCGCTGCCATCAGTACCGTCGGCAGAGCAAACAGCGATGCGGCCAGACAGATCAGCGCCACAAAACCGCAGCACCACTGAATTCTGCGTACGAGACGCACATTCTCACGGAGAAAAATCTTGTGGGAAAGCATATTTTGCATCAGCTTTTCCATGCTCCACAGCGCTACCAGAATACAGACAGCGCTGCCCACATAGGACACCCACAAACCGATCATATCTTTCCGTGGCAGATCATAACCAAGAAGCCCGGCATACCAGCGATGCAGAACCGGAAGCGTAAAAATCAATGCCACCACGACCACCATTACAATGCGGCCAATCCAAAGAGTCACTTTCGCAATTGTTTCAGTTTTCATGAGATTCCCTCCTCCCTTTACTACCAAAATAACACATATATTATTGATTGTCAATAATTTCTTTTAGGTTTTGATAATTCTAAACGAAATGCTTCTTTCAATCAGGCGTTTCACAGCAAAGGACAAAATGCGGATTTAGGCCATCTGTCAAAAACAGATGACCTTTTTCTACATTTATGACAAAAGAAATCAGTTGCGAAATGGAAAAATGGGAGTTATAATGTTAAATGGAATAATTTGAAATAAGGAGTGCAAACCATGTCTCAGAAAATGATGGATGCTCTGATTAAGCCCCATGCCGGCGAGGGCGTAGCGCTTGCGCAGGTCCCTGTTCCCGAGGTTGGCCCCGGCGAAGTTCTCATCAAAATTCACAAGACCGCTATCTGCGGTTCCGATGTCCATATCTACGACTGGAACGACTGGGCTGCCCAGCATGTCAAGCCCGGCATGACCATCGGCCACGAATATGTGGGCGAGATCGCTGCTTTGGGCGAAGGCGTTACCGGTTTCCGTGTAGGTCAGCGGGTCAGTGGCGAAGGCCACATCACCTGCGGCCACTGCCGTAACTGCCACAACGGCGACATTCAGTGGTGCAAGGACACCTTCGGTGTGGGCGTTGACCGCAACGGCGCATTCGCTGAGTATCTGTGCATCCCCGCCACCAATGTGATTGCTATCGACGAGAACCTGGATGAGGATGTTGTCGCTTTCTTTGATGCTTTCGGCAACGCTACCCATACTGCTCTGATGTGGAATCTGGTGGGCGAAGATGTGCTGATCACCGGCGCAGGCCCCATCGGTATCATGGCTGCCGGCATCTGCAAGTTCGCAGGCGCTCGCCGGGTTGTCATCACCGACCTGAATGACTACCGCCTGGAGCTGGCCCGCAAGATGGGCGTTGACGCTGCCGTCAACACCGGCCGTGAGGACCTGAAGGAAGTTATGAAGCAGCTGAACATCGTCGAAGGCTTCGACGTAGGTCTGGAAATGTCCGGCAACGGCCACGCTTTCAACCAGATGCTGAGCGTCATGCGTACCGGCGGCAAGATCAGCCTGCTGGGTCTGGGCAACAAGCCCATCTCCGTGGATATGAACTACATCATCGGCAAGGGCCTGACTCTGCAGGGCATCTACGGCCGTAAGATGGACAACTGGCACCAGATGGCTTACATGGTGCAGGGTGGTCTGGACATGACCCCCATCATCACCCACCGCTTCCACTACACCGATTTCCAGAAGGGCTTCGACGCCATGAAGAGCGGCAACTCCGGTAAGGTCATTCTGGACTGGACCACTAAGAAATAAAATTTTCCTGTCATCGCGAACCAGTGCGCACACTGGTGTGGCGATCCCCCTGACATTCCGGAAACCTCAGGGGATTGCCACGTCGCTTCGCTCCTCGCAATGACACTATAATTTGGAGGTTTTTATGAAATCCGCACTGAATCTGATTTCCGCCGAGCTGGATGCCATCCGCGAGGCTGGCACTTGGCGCGATGAGCGCATCATCACCACTCCCCAGCGCAGCCGCATCGACACCACCAAGGCAAACGGTGTTGTGAACATGTGCGCCAACAACTATCTGGGTCTTTCCAACCACCCCGAGCTGATCGCTGCCGCCAAGGAAAGCTATGACAACTGGGGCTTCGGCCTTTCTTCCGTCCGCTTTATCTGCGGTACTCAAGCCATTCACAAGACCCTGGAAAAGAAGCTGGCCAACTTCCTGGGTATGGATGATTGCATCCTGTACTCCTCCTGCTTCGATGCCAACGGTGGTCTGTTCGAAACCCTGCTGAGCGCTGAGGATGCCGTCATTTCCGACGAGCTGAACCACGCCTCCATCATCGACGGTGTCCGTCTGTGCAAGGCTAAGCGCTATCGCTACAAGAACTCCAACATGGACGTGCTGCGTGCTTGTCTGGAAGATGCCCGTGCTAACGGCTGCAAGAAGATCGTCATCGCCACCGACGGCGTGTTCTCCATGGACGGCTACATTGCCAACCTGACCGCCATCTGCGACCTGGCCGACGAATTTGACGCTCTGGTCATGGTGGACGACAGCCACGCTGTGGGCTTCATGGGCGAGCACGGCAAGGGCACCCACGAGCACTGCGGCGTCATGGGCCGTGTGGACATCATCACCGGCACCTTCGGCAAGGCCATGGGCGGCGCTTCCGGCGGCTACACTGCTGCCCGTCAGCCCATCGTAGACCTGCTGCGTCAGCGCAGCCGCCCCTACCTGTTCTCCAACACCGTGGCTCCCGCTATCTGCGCTGCCACCATCCG
>JAZUAW010000069.1:0-7395 GCA_045638225.1 Faecousia sp.
TCGGCCTGGTCATCCCCGAGCTGAACGGCAAGCTGACCGGCGCTGCCCAGCGTATCCCCACTCCCACCGGCTCCACCACCATCCTGAACGCTGTCTGCTCCAAGGCTGTCACCGTTGCTGAGATCAACGCCGCCATGAAGGCCGCCGCTACCGAGTCCTACGGCTACACCGAGGACGAGATCGTCTCCTCCGACATCATCGGCATGCGCTTCGGCTCCCTGTTCGACGCTACCCAGACATGGTCAACAAGCTGCCCGACGGCAAGACCCAGGTTCAGGTCGTTAGCTGGTACGACAACGAGAACTCCTACGTTTCTCAGATGTGCCGCACCATCAAGCACTTCTCCACTCTGCTGTAATTTCAGTCAGATTTGAGAATACGCCGCCGCCCAATCGGGCGGCGGTTTTTTATTCCCCTTCAGCATTGCAAATTTTCGTTTATTGTTCCGATGCGGCGAAGCTGCTATACCTTCTCCCGGGGAGAAGGTGGCCGAGCGAAGCGAGGTCGGAAGAGGAATTCGGGAGATAGCCTTGGATGTGGTGCAGCCTGAAGACTTACTGAAATGGCAACATTTCCTAGGCCTTATCCGTTTTCGGTGTTTTTACGCTCTCACCCGCATTCCTCTTCCGCCTGCGGTCGCTACGCTCCCTCCGGCACCTTCCCCCCGGGGGAAGGTACGCGCCTGCGGCGCTAAAGAAAGCGCTAAACAGCAATTTAGCATTGCGCTATGTTTGGCTTTATGGTATAATGGGGAAAATCATATTAGGTGGTCTTATGTTAGGCAAGTATTTAACCGTGTTTTTTATATCCATGGTGCCGCTGATCGAGCTGCGGGGCGCCATTCCGGTGGCGCTGGGCATGGGCCTGCCGGCCATCCCGGCCATTATCGTCTGTGTGCTGGGCAATATGCTGCCCGTACCCATCGTTTATATTTTTGCGAGAAAATTTTTACTTTGGGGCGCCAAGCAGCGCTATATCGGCAAATTTTGCAACTTTTTTGTGGTAAAAGGAGAGCGGGCCGGCCAGAAGCTGTCTGCCAAGGCGGGCCGCAACGGCTTGGCATTGGCACTGCTGCTGTTCGTCGGTATTCCCCTGCCGGGTACCGGTGCTTGGACAGGCACTTTGGGCGCATCTTTTTTGAACATGGGCCCCAAGTCCACTGCCGCCGCCGTCAGCGCAGGCGTCGTGCTGGCGGGCATCATCATGAGCGTGGTCAGCCTGCTGGGCCTGCACATTTTTGGATTGTAAGCAAAATTAGAAATGAGAAATTAGGAATTTCCACATGCTCTGTTCTGAACATTCCCAATTCCTAACTCCTGATTCCTAATTGACATAGCCATGGAGGTAATATATGGCTTTATTGAATCGGGGCGGCAAGAAGTCCCTTGGCATTTATATACACATCCCTTTCTGCCGCAGCAAATGCGAATACTGCGACTTTTACTCTCTGACTGGGGACAACAGCAAGCTGATGGCAGGTTACTTGGACGCTGTAACCACCCATATCGCCGAAACCGGCCCGCTGGCACCCAACCACCGGGTGGACACCATCTATTTTGGCGGCGGCACTCCCAGCTTCTTCGGTGCGAAGGGTCTGGTCACTATTCTGTCGACCATTCGCAAGCATTTCGATGTTTCTCCCACGGCGGAAATCACCTTTGAGGCAAATCCAGATTCCGTAGCGCCTCTGATGCTGCGCCGATTGAAAGGCGAAGGCTTCAACCGGGTCAGCCTGGGCATCCAATGCGATGACGACGAAATCTTGCAGGCCATCGGCAGACCCCACACCTATGCCCAGGCTGTGAAGGCTGTGGAGCGGATCCGCCGGGCGGGCTTCAAAAATCTCTCTCTGGACCTCATTTACGGCCTGCCGGGGCAGACGTTGGAAGCCTGGGTGAACACATTATATAATGTACTGAAGCTGAAGCCGGACCACATCAGCTGCTACGGTCTGAAGGTGGAGGAGGGAACACCCCTGTACGCCTATCAGGACAGCGCAAATCTGCCCGATGACGATCTGCAGGCGGATATGTATCTGGCTGCGGTGGAAGTGCTGCGCAGCAAGGATTACCGCCAGTACGAAATTTCCAACTTCGCCAAGCGGGAAATGGCCTCCCGCCACAATCTGAAATACTGGAGCGGCGGCGAATACTTGGGCTTTGGGCCGGACGCCAGCTCGGATTTCGCCGGCAAGCGATTCTCCATCATTCGGGATCTGCAGGGATATATCGACGGCATCCAAAACGGCGGACAGGTGCTGCGGGAGATGCAGGAGATTCCCAAGCGGGAGCGAGCCGGAGAATACCTGATGCTGCGGCTGCGCACCAGCGCCGGCATCAGCGCGGAGGAATACGAGCGGCGATATCTGCTGAGCTTCAAGCCACTGGCAAAGGTGCTGGACCGTGCATGCCTCAGAAACTGGGCCATGCACAATGGCAAAGGCGGCTACCGGCTGACCCCGGAAGGCTTTTTGATGTCCAACACCATCATTTCGGACCTGCTGATCGCACAGGACGAAGCAGAAACCCTGGGCCGACGGGTATAAAAAACACACACCGGAGAGGGTCTTTCCCTCTCCGGTGTTTCGTTTTGTTGGGATAAATTGTTGTTTACCAAATTTGCTGTCATTCCGAGCCAGTGCGCACACTGGCGTGGGAATCCCCCGGATAGACGAAAAATGTGACGCAAAGCGCCCGGTAACCTTAGGGGATTGCCACGTCGCCTTCGGCTCCTCGCAATGACACCTCTTTTGTAAACAACAATTCAGCGCATTAGGTATGGGGCGTTTCGCTGGGGATATAGCCGTTTGCTGCCAGCCAGGCCATGGTATATTGGGCCTTGGCGGTGATATAAAGCTCCCGGTAATCGGTTCTGCCACTGGGATAGGGCACATAATAGCTCACCACATAATCGTAGCTACCCACCCCTCGGCCCCCAAAATCACAGCCGGCTTCGATATCCTTGCGAATGGCCATCAGCAGATCTTCCTTGAGATCCTGGGAGAGCTTATGGCTGAGTTCTTTATCGGAGAGGGTAAATTTCTGGACAGTTTTCACAAATTCCGCCCAATCGCTGTAACCCATGGCGATTTCCGGCCCGTTCAGCAGGGCAATAACATTTTCCGCCCCCGGGCCGATTTCGAGGCTGCGGTAAACCGTTTCTCCCTCGCTGTTGATGAAGCCGTATTCCAGATAGTATTTTGTGTTTCGCACATCCGGCAGCACATGGCCGTTGGTACAGTCGATCTGTAGGGCGCAGAGCACCTTCTCATACAGCTCCGAGGGGACTTCGCCAACGCTGGAGTACATATAGGTGATATTAGCCGCGGCGGTGGTGGCATCGGCAAAGCCCAGCACCGCATTGGTCTGATACAGATACCGGCGGACGATTTGGTAGCCATCACCGGTAGTCGGCACATAGTAATAGCGGCTGACGGTGCGGCCCGACTTCATTTTGTAGGTCAGATACACCTGGTAATACGAAGAACTGTGCTTATCATCCAGCCGGGTCAGGATATCCTCGTGGGCTACGATGATCTGGGAGATGTCGTATTCATCCTCCAATGTTACGGTCAGGCTGTTGCTATACCGATTATTATAGCGGCTATCGGACACGGTAACGGATGCCACCCGGTCTGCTTTTGGCGTCCAGCTTTCGATGCCGAACCAGTCGAAATAGATGGCAAGCACACTGAGCGTAACGGTAACAGCCATGACCCCGAAGCCCAGGAAGGTCTTCTTCCGAAATACCTTCAGCCGCCGCTCCAGCAGCATGAGGCTGCCGAAGAAGCCGATGACCAGACCGATACAAAGCCAAGTCAAGGTGTTGCCAAACAGCTCACCCACCACAGCGAAGCAGAGCGTGACACACAGGGTCATAATCACACAGGCTAGCCCCTTCAGCTTAGGGAAGGCCACAAAATCCCCGGCACTTTCCAGATGCCGCTTGCGGTAGAGCCAGAAGCCAAAGGCCATGGCAGCAACACCCACACAGCCCAGAATGGCAAGGTAGCCCCAACCATCAGCAAGACCGTCAAAGCAATAAAACGATTGCACATTGCCATAGATATCATTTCCGGACAGCACAGTGCGGGTAAATTGGAAAAAGTTGAAGGTGAACAGCTCCACCACCGGGCTGAAGCGGGTAAAGGCTTCCTGATTTGCCACCACGCCGTTCAGCATGGGCACATAGATCAGCTCCACCGCAGCGTACAACAGCATGGCGATAAAATGGAAGCCAGCATAGACCACCAGCATGGCAAAGCGGTTGCCGGTGAGCAGGGCGCTGACGGTGGCGATACCAAAGAAGAAGATGAATTGCAGCATTACTGCCAGCAGCCAGCAAAGGCCCAGGAACCAATAGCCCTCCAGCTGGACACACAGATAAACAGCCGTCAGCAGATTAGGCACCAAGCTAAACAGCAGACCTGAGACAAGATGGGTAGCCATCCAGCTTTCCCGGCGGTAGGGCATAGCGTGCAAGGAGTAGCACAGCTTGGTGTTATACAGGTCGCCAAACAGCAGATTGGCCACGATTGCAGCATACACCAGGTTGGCGACACCGAAGAAAGAAACCATTTCCTGCAAATTATTCCGGGCAAAGCGATCATAATCGCTGTAGTCACCAGCCCCCATAAATATCAGCAGCATACCCACCGAATACAGCACCCAAATGGGAGCGAACCGCAGAATATCTTTTTTCAGGGTCACAGGCTTAAAGAACGATGTTTTTAACTTCATAGTTCACACCTCCCAGCTCGTAAATGAAGATCTCCTCCAGAGAAAGGGGCAGGACATCGAAATAAACGGGGTTTGCGCCCTGGGCCCGGGCAATGATCTCCTCCGTAGAGCCACGGACCACCAAGGTCTTCAGCCTACCGGAGCTGCTTTCGTGGAGAATGTTCAGTCCCTGGGGCACATCGCCCACGATCTGCAGCTTGCAGGTTGCGCCCTGCATATCCGCCAAGCTCCGCTCCAGCAACATTTTGCCATGGTCCATGATGCCCACATGGTCGCACACATCTTCCAGCTCTCGCAGGTTGTGGGAGGAGATCAGCACCGTAGTTTCATACTGGGCCACATCCGAAAGGATCAGGCTCCATACCTGCCGGCGCATGACGGGGTCCAGACCGTCCACCGGCTCGTCCAGAATCATCACATCCGGGCGGGAAGAAATGGTCAGTTGGAAACCCGCCTGCTTCTGCATGCCCTTACTAAAGCGGCGGATGGGGCTCTTGGGAGGCAGGTTGAAGACTTCATAGAGCCGCCGGAAGAGGGTATCGTCGAATTTGGGATACATCCCCTTGTAGAATTTGCGCATTTCCTCCAGCGTGGCAGCGGGGTAGAAGAAAATATCATCGGGAATGTGGCCGATGCGGGCCTTGATGGCGTTATTTTCGTAAATTTTCTGGCCTTCCATCAAAATTTCGCCGCAATCCGGGCGGTAAACGCCGGTCAGATGGCGAATGGCGGTGGACTTGCCGGCACCGTTGGGGCCCACAAGGCCATACACCGCGCCCTTGGGGACGGTAAGGGTCAGATCCTCCAGCGCCTTGAAATTGCCAAAGGACTTGGTTACGTTTTTCATTTCAAGCATAGTCGTTTCCTCCTTGCAGGATCAGCTGCGCCAGATCCTCACGGCTGACACCGGATGCGATCAGCGCGGCGGTAACACGGTCAAATTCTTCCAACAACTGCTGGCGCTGGGGGCTCGCAGGCATTGTATTGCCGACGAAGCAGCCCTTTCCGGTAACTGTAACAATCCAGCCCCCACTTTCCAGTTCCCGGTAAGCCCGCTGGATGGTGTTGGGGTTGATGGTCAGCATAGAGGCCAGTTCCCGTACACTGGGGAGCCTTTCGCCGGGGGCAAGAATGCCGGACAATATCTGATCCCGGAAGCCGTCAACAATCTGGCTGTAAATGGGCCGGGCATCCCGGTAATCCAGATGGACCATAATGATCCCTCCTTGTGTGTATGAAGTGTATTAAGTGTACTAGTACAGTTAGGATACAGCAGGATACCACTTTTGTCAATAGGGATTTCAATTTTTCGTTTATCGTTCCGATTTCCACCATTCGTAGGGCGCGGCATCCCTGACGCGCCGCGGGAAAATGTTTCACTTTTCCAATTTCCGAAGGAAATCAATGGGATAATCGCCGTTGGCGATGTCAATTTGCCCCGCAAATTGACCGGCGCGTCAAGGATGCCGCGCCCTACGGGGTGTACGATAAATCCCAATTTATCGCTTTTATGACAGAAAAAAGCCCCGGCCATAAGGCTGGGGCTTTCGTTCGTTTATCTTAGTACATACCGCCCTGAGCTGCGGCAGCCATAGCGGCATCAGCAGCAGGATCGGGCTTGTCGGCCACCAGGGACTCGGTGGTCAGCACGCAGGATGCGATGGAGGCGGCATTCTCCAGGGAGGAACGGGTCACCTTGGTGGGATCGACGATACCATTGGCGATCATATCCACGAACTCCTCGGAGTAGGCGTTGTAACCCCAGCCGATCTTCTTGGCGGAGCGGATCTTCTCGTAGATCACGCTGCCGTCCACGCCGGCGTTCTCGGCGATCTGGCGGATGGGAGCCTGCAGAGCGGTGGCAATGATCTTGGCACCGGTCTTCTCGTCGCCGTTCAGCGTCTTGATCAGCTTCTCAACAGCAGCGATGGCATTGACCTGAGCGGTACCGCCGCCGGCCACGATGCCTTCTTCCACAGCAGCGCGGGTAGCATTCAGAGCGTCCTCTACGCGCAGCTTCTGCTCCTTCATAGCAACCTCGGTCTGGGCGCCAACCTTGATGACGGCAACGCCGCCAGAGAGCTTAGCCAGACGCTCCTGCAGCTTCTCACGGTCGTAGTCGGAGTTGGTGGTAGCGATGGCGGAGCGGATCTCATGGGCACGGGCAGCAATGGCCTGGGGTGCGCCGAAACCATCGACGATGGTGGTATTGTCCTTGGTGACCACGATCTGACGGGCACGGCCCAGGTCAGACAGCTGAGTCTCGGTCAGCTCCATGTTCAGCACGCTGGAGATGACGGTGCCGCCGGTGAGCACAGCGATATCCTGCAGCATTTCCTTGCGGCGGTCGCCGAAGCCGGGGGCCTTGACACAGACCACATTGAAGTTACCACGCAGGCGGTTCATCAGCAGGGTGGCCAGGGCGTCGCCCTCCACATCCTCAGCGATGATGATCAGCTTCTTGCTGGCCTTGACGATGGGCTCCAGAATGGGCAGGATCTCCTGAATGGAGGAAATCTTCTTGTCGGTGATCAGAATGTAGGCATCGTCGATGACGGCCTCCATCTTGTCGGTATCGGTGACCATGTAGGGAGAGATATAGCCACGGTCGAACTGCATGCCCTCCACCACTTCCAGACCGGTCTCGGCGGTCTTG
>JAZUAW010000070.1:0-9858 GCA_045638225.1 Faecousia sp.
TCCCCTTGTCAGGGGAGCTGTCAAAAATCTCTGATTTTTGACTGAGGGGTAGTCATATCTCTCCCCCAGTCACGCTGTTCGCGTGACAGCCCCCTCGTCAGAGGGGGCTTGAAGGTGCCTCTCACTAAACGTGTAAACAACAATTTATCGTTCTTTTTTCAACTGGATCATCAAAAGGTAGAGCATGCTGCTCATGCGATTCATAACTTGCAGCAGGTCGGTGCGGTGGGGATAGGCTGCGACTGCTTTCAGTTCGGCGGTCCGTGCGGCGCACCGTGCCCGATTTAGTTGCAAAATGGCAGGGCCATCGGTGTAACTGGGCATAAAGTGGGGGATGCCGTAATAGGTTTGCGGATTGTGAGAGCGCTGCCGCAGTTCTGCTTCCGTAAGGCCGCACAATTTATCGAATTTAGCCGCCTCTTCCAACACATCCCAGCGGATCAGATTCCGGGCCAATTGCAGAATTTCTCCCACATCACGCTGCATGCGATCCGGCGCAGCGGCCTGCGCCAGCAGAAGTTCCGCTTGCAGCGTGTCTACCGCACCCCGGAATGCGATGACCGGATGGGTCTTGTGCACCAGAATGTTGCCCCGCAGATGGGTGTAGTTTTCTGGCTTTTCGGGAAAAATCGCCCCATTTTCCAGCACATATTCCTGAATAATTGCCTCCGTTGCCGGCAAAATTTCGATTCGTTCACGGGTTAAAAAGTCCCGGGCTGAGGGGGTCAGGGTGTCACCGGATTTTAGGTAGAACACCCGTTTCCCCTCCCGGTTACGGATATTGGCCTTTACATGTTCTTCGGAAAACAGCATTTATTTGCCGGGGTTGGGGGCTTGGTGGCTGCGACCCTTAGGCAAGATGTTGTCCACTTCTGTGTGGGGTCTGGCGATCACATGGACAGAGATCAGCTCGCCCACCTTCTCT
This sequence comes from Faecousia sp., assembly GCA_045638225.1. Lineage (GTDB taxonomy): Bacteria > Bacillota > Clostridia > Oscillospirales > Oscillospiraceae > Faecousia. The sequence continues at coordinate 926 of JAZUAW010000070.1, forward strand.
GCGGCTGCGGCACCGGCATCGGTGGCGGCCTTGACAGCGCCTACGTCACCCCGGACCATAACGGTTACCAGACCGCCGCCTACCTGCTCCTTACCCACCAGCTGTACGTTGGCGGATTTGACCATGGCATCGGCGGCTTCAATGGCGCCCACAAGGCCCTTTGTTTCGATCATACCTAAAGAATTGGTGTCCATATAAGTTACTTCCTTTCAAATTTTCGTTTATCGCTCCGTTTTGCATACGCTATTGCAGGGGGCGTTGACCCTCCCCTGCAAAGGTCTGTACGATAAATCCCAGGTTAGCGCAGGCGTTCCATAATCTTGGCAGTGAGGATCTCCAGCAGATCGGCATCTACCTTTGGAGGTTGGGGCTGCTTATTCAGATCCCATGCCACCCGGCGGACGTTGATCAGGTCCATGGGGGAAATGTTGTTGGAACTGCTGCTGCCACCTACAGCGCCACAGCCCAGTGTCAGGGCAGGGAAGAGGCCGGTGCTGTAGCCGATGCCACCCAATGCTGCCGGTGTGTTGACCAAAAAGCGGGAAACCGGCATTTGCAGGGCAAACCGACGGACTACCTCCCGATCATTGGTGTGGATGCAGAAGGTGTGGCCGCTGCCTTCAAAGCTCAGCACTTCCAATGCTTTTGCCATGGCGGCTGCTTCGTCCTGTACCACAAACAGCGCCAGCACCGGGCACAACTTTTCCATGGAATAGGGGTGTTTGGGGCCAACTTTGTCTGCCTGTGCCACCAAGATTTTAGTGTTTTCAGGAACAGAAAAACCCGCCAGCTTGGCCAGATGCAGCGCAGACTTGCCCACCACATCGGGGCTCAGACCGCCGTTGGGCTTAAAGAGCAGCTTGCCCAGACGGTCTGCCTCTTCGGTTGACATAAAATAAAAACCCTTGTTTTTGGCGCACTGCAGCAGCCGACTTTCGCAGCCTGCCTGTACAATGATACTCTGCTCCGAGGCACAAACCGTGCCAAAATCAAAGTTTTTCGAACGCAGAATGTGATCAAGTGCAGCGTTCATATCCCCATCTGGGTGGATATAGGCCGGGCCGTTGCCAGCGCCCACACCAATGGCGGGCTTTCCGGAGGAATAGGCGGCTTTGACCATGCCGGGGCCACCGGTGGCCAGCAGCAATTTTACTTCCTGTGCGGCCATCAATTCCTGGGTGCCGGCCATGGAGGCCATGCTCAGACAGCTGATACTCCCTGCCGGTGCGCCTGCTTTTTCTGCTGCGGCGGCCACAATTTTTGCAGCCTGCAGGGTGCAGCCCAGCGCTTTGGGATGGGGGGAAAAGACGATGGCATTGCCGGATTTTAACGCAATGAGGGCCTTGTAGCAGACGGTAGAGGTGGGGTTGGTGCTGGGCACGATGGCAGCAATGACACCCACCGGCACGCCGATCTCCCAAAGTTTTTCCGCAGCGCATTCTTTTAATACACCAACGCATTGCAGATCTCGGATGGCTTGCAGCACCGTCTGGGAGGCAAATTGGTTTTTTGTGGTTTTGTCAGCGGTGTTGCCGAAGCCTGTTTCCTCCACCGCCATCTGCGCCAGATCTTGGGCAGCGCTGTAAAAGGCCTGCGCCATGGCTTCGGTAATGGCATCCAGCTGGGCTTGTGACATGCAGCGCAGCTGTTTCGCTGCCGATTCTGCCTGCCGGCAGAGTTGCCGTGCCTCCTGCCGCGCCGCCAGATCCTTGTCTAATTCCATAACTTCACTCCTTGGTAAGGTAAATTGTTGTTTGCGGTACAAAGCCTTCCCCTGGGGGAAGCTTTGGCGGCTGGGCCGCTAAAGGTGCAAACTACAATTTACCGATTCAATATCAATGTCTTCACCACCACGGGCAGGGCAGTGCCCACGGGGGCGGCGATATCCAGATAGCTGTTATCCGTCAGCATGACCCGGTCCATGCAGAGAATTGTTTGTTGTTTGTCAAAACGCAGAGCCAGCGCATGCCCCAGTGCCTTTGCCATGTCATGCTGCAGGGCGATCAGCACCGGCTGATGGGGCCAGTTGTCTGCGATCTCATCTGCCAGCGCCAGTACCTCGTCGTAATGGGCCCCGGGGTTGCCGGGCACTGTCAACACGCCCGGTCGATCCAATCGGCCAAGGTGAGAAATCTTGGTGACCACCGGCACGTTTTTTAATGGGAAATTGACATTTTGGCAGTATACCGTGCTACCGGAAAGCTGTGTGCTGTGGCAGCCCGCGCCGATGACAGTAGCCCGGATGGTCTCTGTGCCCAGACGGTAATGCTGTTTGCACAGGCGACTGTTTCGGATGCGCTGCCCCAGTAGCGGGCCGATATCCCCAAAGGCCAGCGACGGATGGCTGGTTTCGATGCAATCTGCCACACCGCCGGAAAAGGAGATCACGGTATCTTTGGGAGGGGGCACCCAGCTTGTGGCAGCCTCCTTTGTCCACAGCTTATCCAATAGCGCTGTCCGCTGACGCAGGCCTGCAGCCATTTCTAAAGCGTCGACCAACTCATCGGCCAAGGCGTCCAATTCCGACAACGCCGGTATTTGACCGACCTTTCCGTCAAAAATTCCATCCAGCACCGGGGAAATATAGTGGAGCGCACCGCTTCTGTCGAATTTCACCAATCGCCCGCCTACATTCAGACAGCCTGTGGCGGTGATCTGTCCGTTTTCGATCAACGCCAGATTGCTGGTGCCGCCGCCAATGTCTATGTGCAGCACTGTGCTTCCGGTTTCTGCAGAAAATTCTACAGCGCCAGCTCCTTTTGCTGCCAACACACTTTCCAAGTCCGGGCCTGCGGTAGCTACCACAAAATCCCCGGCAAAATCCGAGAGGTTTTGCAGTACCGCTGCCGCGTTTTCCTTTCGGGAGGTCTCACCCGTGATGATGATTGCGCCGGTATCCACATCGCTGCGGACAATGCCATTTTTTTCGTATTCGGCTGCTACGATAGCCCGGATGCCCTCGCCATCCACCAGCTCGCCTTGTAGCAGAGGCGTAAAATAAATGGGACTTCTGTAGAGGATCTTCCGTCGGGCGATCTCCATTTCCGGCACAGAAAAGGCAGAGGCCTTATTTTCAATGGTCAATTCTGACAGGATCATCTGGGTAGATGTGGTGCCCACATCCAGCCCCACCGAACGCAGCACCTTAGCCACGGCCGGTCACCTCATTTATGATCCTGCGGATATGCTGGGCCTGAGGCTTTACCGGATTGGTGGCACAGCAGGGGTCAGATAGGGCTGCGGATACCAATGCGTCGGTTTTTTGCTCCACCTGCGTCGGATGGATGCCGGCCTCGGCAAGAGTGGCCGGTAGCCCCAATTCCCGCCGCAGCCGGAGCAGTGTGCTTTTTAGCGCCCGCAGGGCAATGGGATCTGCTCCGGTGCTTAGGTTTAATCGGCGTGCCAGCTGGGCATAGCGGCGGCCTGCTGCTTCGGCGTTGCAATCGAGAACCGCAGGCAGCAAAATGGCATTGAGCCTGCCATGTGGCAGGTGAAATTCACCACCCAACGCATGAGCAATGGCGTGACATAGTCCCAGACCGGCAGAGGAAAAGGCCATGCCGGCCATGGTAGCCGCCGTGTGCACCGGCAAACGGGCTGTTTGATCACCGGCATAGGAGCGGGGCAGGGAAGAGAAGGCGGTCTGCAGTGCCTGCAGGCACAGTGCATCCGTGATAGTGCCGGCGCCTGTGGAGGCCCATGCTTCCAAGGCGTGGCTGATGAGGTCAAAGCCGGTTTCGGCGATCAATTTTTGGGGAAGGGATGATAGAAGATCACTGTCCAAAATGGCAATATCCGGTTGCAGTTTGGGGTCTACCAGTGGGTGCTTGACCCCATTGTGGGTCAAAATGGCAAAATCCGTCACCTCAGATCCCGAACCGGAGGTGGTGGGCACAGCCACCAGCCGCGTCGGCATTCCTGAAAAATAGGCCATGGCCTTGGCACAGTCCATGGCACTTCCGCCTCCAAGGGCCAAAATGGTGTCGGGGGTAAAGGTTTGCACCAATTGGGTGCCTTCCGCTGCCAGTGCCACCGAAGGATCGGGAGCGACTTTGGAAAAAACTTCCGTGTGCTCCGCTTTGGAAATATGGGCAATATGATTGACGGTGCCGTTTTCGTAAAAATAAGGATCGGCTACGATCAGCAGCCGTTTTATGTGTAGTTCTGATAAGGATGCAAGGCTTCCCGGTCCGGTAATGATCCGGGTCTTGCAGAAAAAACGTTCCATAACTCCACCTCGATGCTATTGTTGCCAAAATGCAATAAATCATGCAAAGATAAATTGTTGTTTACCAAATTTGCTGTCATTCCGAGCCAGTGCGCACACTGGCGTGGGAATCCCCCGGTTAGACGGGAAATGTGACAAAAAGCGCACGGTAACCTTAGGGGATTGCCACGCCGCCTTCGGCTCCTCGCAATGACACCTCTTTTGTAAACAACAATTTATCTTATCAAACGTGAAAAAAGGTATAGGAATTTTGAAACAAATGTGCTATCATATACAAAAAAGGAGGTGGCGCTATGCGGATCTTGGGTATTGACCCGGGTTACGGAATCACAGGCTTCGGCCTGATCGAGTCGGAGCGAGGGCAGAATCGGCTGCTGCAATGCGGCGCCATCACAACCCCGGCAAACACCGATTTTTCGTGGCGATTAGAAATAATTTACAATGATATGGTAGAGCTGCTGCGGGTCAGTAAGCCCGATGCGGTGGCCATCGAAGAGCTGTTCTTCGGCCAAAATGTTACCACCGGTATCGGTGTGGCGCAAGCCCGTGGCGTGGTGCTGCTGGCCATCCAGCAGGCGGGGCTGAAGGTTACATCCTATAAGCCCATGCAGATCAAGCAGGCGCTGGTAGGCTATGGCAACGCTACCAAGCATCAGATGATGGATATGACCAAGCGGCTGCTGCACCTGCAGGAAATGCCCAAGCCGGACGATGCCGCCGATGCAATCGCCATCGCCCTGTGCCACGCAAGAAGTTCCACATCGCTCCTTGCCAGGGCGCAAAACCTACGATAGAACATTGGGAGGTTTCCTATGATTTACTATGTTTCCGGTCCTGTGACCGTTTTGGAGCCGGGGCTTGCCGTCATTGATTGCGGCGGCGTGGGCTATGTCTGCCGCATTACCGCTTATACCGCAGGTCAGCTGAAGCTGAACCAGCCTGCCCGGCTTTACATCACCGAATCCATCCGGGAGGATGCATTCGACCTCTATGGCTTCATTTCCAAGGAAGAGCAGCGCTGCTATGAGCTGCTGACCAGTGTCAATGGCGTGGGCCCCAAGGCTGCTATGTCCATTCTGTCTGCCGGCCCTCAGAATTTCACCTTGGCTGTGATGACCGGTGACGAAAAGTTGCTGACCGCCGCCCAGGGTATCGGTAAAAAGATCGCCCAGCGCATCATCCTGGAGCTAAAGGACAAGATGGGCGGCAGCGGCATGGAGATCGATTTCTCCGGCGGCCCTGCCGTTGTGGCACCGGCTGCGCAGGGCGGCAATGTGGCCCTGGCAAGAGCGGCTCTGCAGGAGCTGGGTTACGGCCCTGCCGAGATCCAAACCGCCCTGAAGGGCGCAGACCCCAATGCATCCACCGAAGAACTGGTGCGCCATGCCCTGCGGGCTATGGTCATGAAAGGATAATTTGGTATGAGTTTGGAAATCAATCAGGAATTTAATACAGCGCCTATGATCTCCCCCAGTTTTGTGCCCATGGATGCCGGTGAGATCGGCCTGCGGCCCAAACTGCTGTCGGACTACACGGGCCAGGAAAAGGCCAAGGGCAATCTGTCCGTTTACATCGAGGCGGCCCGCCGCCGTAATGAGCCCCTGGACCATACCCTGCTCTATGGCCCTCCCGGCCTGGGTAAGACCACCCTGGCCAATGTCATCGCCAACGAGATGGGGGCGGGCATCCGCATCACCTCCGGCCCGGCCATCGAAAAACCCGGTGACCTGGCGGCCCTGCTGACCAACCTGAATCCCGGCGACATCCTGTTTATCGACGAGATCCACCGACTGAACCGGGTGGTGGAGGAGATCTTGTACCCAGCCATGGAGGACTTTGCCATCGATATCATCGTGGGCAAGGGTCCCAGCGCCAACTCCATCCGCCTGGATCTGCCGAAATTCACTCTGGTGGGCGCAACCACCCGGGCCGGCCAGCTGTCTGCGCCGCTGCGTGACCGCTTCGGTGTCAGCCTGCGGCTGGAACTGTATACGCCGGAAGAACTGGCCCGCATCGTCACCCGCTCGGCAACTATTCTGGGTATGCCCATCGAACCTGCCGGCGCCATGGAGATCGCCACCCGCAGCCGCGGTACGCCCCGTATCGCCAACCGGTTCTTGCGCCGTGTTCGGGACTTTGCCATGGTCTTGGGCGACGGTACCATCACCAAGGAGGCTGCTGATCTGGCGCTTAGTCGCCTGGAGGTGGACAAGCTGGGCCTGGATGTGATCGACCGCCGGATGCTTACCGCCATTATCCGCAACTACGGCGGCGGCCCCGTGGGTCTGGAGACGCTGGCTGCCACCATCGGCGAGGAGGCCATCACGCTGGAGGATGTTTATGAGCCCTATCTGATGCAGCTTGGCTTCCTGACGCGGACACCCCGCGGCCGCTGCGTCACCCAGCTGGCTTACGATCATCTGCATATTCCCTACGATGGACAGACACAGTTTGAAATTTAAGGGGATTATTTGGAATAAATGGATTTATTTTTAAAGAATTTGTGAATAAACCATTGACAAATCCTGTTAAAATGCTATAATTCAATTTGTGGGCTATCCACAAAAACATTCATAGACTCCGCGTTCCAACGAGATTTCCGGTGGCATTCACGGGTCAAAAAACCGAAAAGAGGTAAAAACAATGTACGAAGATAAGAATTTGGTTTGCAAAGAGTGTGGCAATGAGTTCGTGTTCACCGCTGGCGAACAGGCTTTCTATGCTGAGCGTGGCTTCCAGAACGAGCCCCAGCGCTGCAAGGCTTGCCGCGATGCTCGCAAGAACGCTACCCGTGCTCCCCGTGAGTTCTTCACCGCTACCTGCGCCCGTTGCGGTGGCGAGGCTAAGGTTCCCTTCGAGCCCAAGTCCGATCGTCCCGTGTTCTGCAGCGAGTGCTTCGCTCAGATGCGCAACGAGGGCTAATTAACAGCCAAAGAATAAGCGGATGCCGCAAGGCATCCGCTTGTTTTTTTGTTTGCCTTTTGAAAAAACCTGTGCTATACTGTGGGAGATAAAGAACCCTTGTGAGGAAACAGATATGAAAAAATTGATCGTAATTTTGGCGATGATCTTGGCCTGCCTGTGTGTCATCGCCTTTATGCCTAAGCTGCAGATAGGACACCCCTCTGAACCCTCTGTGCCCTCTCAATCCGGTAGCACAACCGTGCCGTCTCAGCCCACCACTACCGTGACTTCCCCCACAGGGCCCACACCCGATGGCTGGGTACAGCTGGATGGGGAACGCTACTATTATCTCAATGGCCAGGAACTAACCGGTTGGCAGGAGATTGAAGGCAAACTCCGTTATTTTCACACCACTGGAGCACTGGCGCATGGTTTTGCGGAAGTGGATGGCAGTCGCTATTTATTTGATGCAGATGGCTGCTACCTGACCGGTTGGCAGGAAACAGAAGGAAAGCGCTATTATCTTGGCGAGGATGGCGTGGTGGTCACCGGCTGGCTGCAACAGGATGATGCTGTTTACTATCTGAAAGAAGACGGTGCCATGGCCCGTGGCTGCGTGCAGATCGATGGCGTGAACCATTATTTTACCTCTACCGGTGCCCCTGTGCTGGTTTTGAATCCTTGGAACAGCCTGCCTGAGGGCTACGAACCGGATCTGGTGGAATTGGGGAGCTACTACGCTGATAAAAAAAGGGTGGACAGTAGCTGCTATGATGCCTTGATTGAAATGATGAAGGCATGCAACAAGTTGTCTGGCCACCGTGTTTATGTAGTGTCTGCCTATCGCACCGTGGCATCTCAGGAGAAATTGTTCAAAAATCAGGTGCAGCGCCATCTCAATGAGGGGTACTCACGGGAAGAGGCGGAGCGCCTGGCTGCCCAGGTGGTGGCAGTGCCCGGCACCAGCGAGCATCACAGTGGCCTGGCTGTGGATATTATCGACAGCTGCTGCTCTTGGGAACTGGAGGAGATACAGGCAAGTTTGCCCGGTCAGCAGTGGCTCATGGAGCATTGTTGGGAGTATGGCTTTATCCTGCGTTATCCGGAGGGCACCACCGATGTCACCGGCATTATTTATGAACCCTGGCATTACCGCTATGTGGGTACGGAGCTGGCTAAGGAACTGCATGATCTGGGTCTGACCCTGGAAGAGTACATGACCATGCTTACTGAAAAGAACGCATAAATTCTTATCTAATATCACACACATACTTACCGCCGCGCCCGAATTTTGGGCGCGGCTTCAAATTTTCGTTTGTCGCTCCGTTTTGCATGCGCTATTGTAAGGGAGGATCGAGAACCCTCTCCTACAGAGGTCTGTATGATAAATCCCAATTTATCCATCTTTTTTGTACACAACGCATTGACTTTTGTTCGATTTTATGAAATAATACATAAGTTAATTTAGAAAAAAGGGAGGCTTTTTTATGAAGCAATCCAGAACACATAATTGCGGCGAGCTGCGACTGAGCGACGCCGGCAAGTCCGTCACCCTGGTCGGTTGGCTGGAAAATGTCCGTGAGGTTGGCGCAAATTTCGCTTTCTGCGTGCTGCGTGACTTCTATGGCACCACCCAGTTTGTCATCGAAAATGAAGAGATGATGAAGTGCGTCAAGCCCCTGAACAAGGAGACCACCATCTCCGTCACCGGCGTTGTCCGTGAGCGTGAGAGCAAGAACACCAAGATCCCCACCGGCGAGATCGAAGTGGTTCCCTCCGAGATCAAGGTGCTGGGCAAGTG
>JAZUAW010000071.1:0-18391 GCA_045638225.1 Faecousia sp.
GACGAGGGAGGTGGCCCGAAGGGCCGGAGGGAGAGAATAAAATAGTATCTCTCCCCCAGTCAAAATTGCCTACATTAGCAATTTTGCCAGCCCCCTCGTCAGAGGGGGCTTTCTTTGCGCCGCATAGCGGCGCTGTCGACCCACAGGGCCGACAAATTCAAACAGCACGATAAACAGCAATTTATGTTAGGGCAGGATCATGGAAATACCCTTTTGCAAGGTGGCTATGTCAATGGCGCCGGTGGCCTGTGCCACCAGATATCCCTCTGCGTCAATGAAGAAGGTAGTAGGTATAGAACGGATACCGTAAGCCACGGCCGCTGAATATTCCGTATCGAAATAAACCGGGAAGGTATAGCCTTCCTTGGTGATATGGGCCATTGCGGAAGAAACCGTTTCCTGCTGGCCGTCGGTCAAATTGACCATAAGAAATTGTACACGCTCGCCCCTTGCCTCAAATTCCTTCTGGAAATCCGGCATCTCTGCCTTACAGGGTGGACACCAGCTGGCCCAGAAATTCAGAACCACCGGCTTGCCGCGGAAATCGGAGAGCTTGTAAGCCTTGCCATTGGCATCATACACGGTAAAATCCGGTGCCAACGTCTTGCTTTCGGCGGGAGCGGTACTGCTTTCACTGGGCATTGCGGTGCTTTCGCCGGAAGGAGTGGCAACAAATCCGCCGGTACAGCCCACCATGGTCTGCAGCAGCAAAACGACCAGCATCAACGCTATCCATCTTTTCATAATCATTCCCCTTTTATATGGAAAATACGCTCCGGAGTGCAACCTCCGGAGCGTTCCTTACACTTCTTTGCCCTCTTGCAACAGGTCTGCCAGGGTAATGCCTTCAAAGAAATCGTCGATCATCTTTTCCAGACGCTCCCACATAGGCATAGCCTTACAGCAGGTAGGCCGGCTGCAGCCTTGGGTGGTACAGGTTACCGGCGCCAGATTGCCTTCGGTCAGCTTCAAGATTGAACCGATGGTATAATCCTCCGCAGACCGGTTCAGCCGATAGCCGCCGCCTTTGCCATGGACCGCGTCCACGAACCCGGCTTTACTGAGGATCGTCATAATGGACTCCAGATATTTCTGGGAAATATCCTCTTCCTCCGCGATCTGCTTCAGCGGCACAAACTCTTCCCGGTCCTTCAGCGCCAGACCCACCATCACCCGCAGGGCATAACGTCCTTTGGTGGATACGATCATAGCTTATTCCCCGTGGACAGCAGCGTGGAGCTCGTCGTGGTCGGTCTCCTTGAACTTCTCGGCATCGTAAGGAATGCCATTCTTGTCGAAGTAGTCCTTCAGGGCATTCTTGATAGCCTCCTCAGCCAGCACGGAGCAGTGCACCTTGTGTGCGGGCAGACCGTCCAGAGCCTCGCAGACGGCCTTGTTGGTCAGTTCCATCGCTTCGTAGATGGACTTACCCATGATCATCTCGGTAGCCATAGAAGAGGACGCAATGGCACTGCCGCAGCCAAAGGTCTCGAACTTGCAGTCGACGATGATGTCGTTTTCGATCTTCAGATAGATCTTCATAATATCGCCACACTTGGCGTTGCCAACTTCGCCCACGCCGTCAGCGCCCTCGATGGCGCCCACATTACGGGGGTTCATAAAATGATCCATTACTTTTTCGCTATACAGAGCCATAATTTATTTCTCCTTTATTTTCCCTGTCATTGCGAGGAGCGCAGCGACGTGGCAATCCCCCGGATGTTACGCAGCCTTAGGGGATTCCCACGCCAGTGTGCGCACTGGCTCGGAATGACATATATTATTTTACAGAATATATTCTCTCTTGCCGGTCTGCAGGTCACGCCACACAGGACTGATACTGCGCAGGTAAGCCACCACTTCGGGTACCACCTTCAGAATATGGTCGATCTCTTCGTCGGTGGTATACTCGCTGAGGGAAAGGCGCAGGGAGCCGTGGGCCACATCGTGGATACGGCCGATGGCCAGCAGCACATGGCTGGGGTCCAGACTACCGCTGGTGCAGGCAGAGCCGGAGGAAGCGGCCACGCCCTTCATATCCAACAGAAGCAGCAGGGCTTCGCCTTCAATGCCCTCAAAGCAGAAGCTGACATTGTTGGGCAGGCGGTTGACACGGTCGCCGTTCAGATCACAGTGAGGAATCTGAGACAGACCGGCAATCAGCTTGTCCCGCAGAGCGGTGACACGAGCCGTATAGGAATCCAAGTTGGCAACGGCGTGTTCCATTGCGGCGGTCATGCCCATGATGCCGGCCAGATTTTCGGTACCGGCACGCTTGCCACGCTCCTGGGCGCCGCCTTCAATGATGTTAGAAAGCATCAGGCCACGGCGGCAGTAAAGGGCACCCACACCACGGGGACCGTGGAACTTGTGGCCGGAAAGGCTCAGCATGTCGATATTCTGGGCCTTTACATCGATGGCAATGTGGCCAACTGCCTGCACCGCGTCGGTGTGGAAAATAACGCCAGCTTCCTTGCAGACAGCACCAATCTCGGCAATGGGCAGCACGGAACCGATCTCATTGTTGGCATACATAACAGTGACCAGGCAGGTATCTTCCCGGATGGCATCCTTGACCTGCTGGGCAGTGATATTGTGGTTATTGCGCACATCCAGATAGGTCACTTCATAACCTTCCTTTTCCAGCCGCTGCAGTGTGTGGAGAACAGCATGGTGCTCAAAGGCGGTGGAGATGATGTGCTTCTTGCCCTTGCGGGCGCCGATGGCGGCAGCAGACCGGATGGCCTGATTGTCGGCCTCACTGCCACCGGAAGTGAAGTAGATCTCTCTAGCCTCACAGCCCAGGCACTTGGCAACACGGGCGCGGGCATCCTCCAAATGCTCCTTGGCTTCCTGGCCAACGGAGTGCAAGCTGGAGGGATTGCCGTAGATTTCAGTAAAATAAGGCATCATAGCCTGCAGCGCCACGTCAGAAAGCTTCGTAGTGGCTGCATTATCAGCATAAACGTACATATAAAACCTCCAAAGGTATTTACCTACTATTTCTGTGGGTAATATTACCATTTCTTACCTACTTTGTCAATAGGTAAATAGGGCGCAATGAATAAGAAGTATCATTTGTTGTTTACACGCTCTAAATCAAATAAACCATGTCCTCCCGACCAGGCGAAACGCATGGAGGGAGGACAGTGTGCGTGTCAGCTATGCTAAACAACAATTTATCTTTCCAAGGCCTCTTCCAGAACATGCAGGAATTTTTCCAAACCCGCCTGGTCATCCTCGGTAAAGCGCTCGAAGATAGGGCTGTCCATATCCAGCACGCCCCAGATCTCGCCACGGACATGGATAGGGATGACGATCTCGGAATTGCTGGCGCAATCACAGGCGATATGACCGCAGAAGGTATGGACATTGGCCACCCGCTGGGTCTTGTCCTCCGCCACGGCAGTACCACATACTCCCTGCCCCACCGGGATCACCACCACCGCCGCCTTGCCTTGGAAGGGACCCAGCACCAGCTGGCCATCCACCATTTTATAAAAACCGGCCCAGTTGACATTGGGCAGATACTCCCACAGCAGTGCCGCGGCGTTGGCAAGGTTGGCTGTTTCATAGGGGATGCCCGTTACACGGTGGCGAAGTGCGGAACAAAGTTGATCGTAATTTACCATAAGAACCTCCATAAATTGCTGTTTATCGCTCCGTTGCAATAACCACCGTAGGGCTGTGGGCATGTCTGCGCCCCACGATGCAACTGCTCGCTAAACGAAAATTTGAAATTATCCTCATTATAATATACCGTTTGGCAAAAAGCAAATCTATTTGGAAGAAAGGCCCTCTTTTTTCGACTTTTTCAGCGGATTGCGCGGCCATGACATGGCATATTAACTGTGCGAAAGCAAAAAAGGAGGGCAACATTTATGAAAAGAACAGCAATGCGCGTATTCGCTCTATTGCTTTGTGTTTCATTATGCGCCGTTTCAGCCTACGGCGCGGAATACTTGATTCCTGTGGGACAGGTCATCGGTCTGGAGCTATCCGACAGCAGCGTAACCGTAGCAGCCTTCGATGATGTACTGGGCGCCAAAGCCAAGGCTGCCGGTCTGCGCGCCGGAGATAAGATCCTTTCCATCAATGACACAGCCATCACCTGCGCTGAGGATGTGCGGCAGGCACTGCGGCAATCAGGCGGCACCGTTACCGTCACATTGCAGCGCAAAGATCGGCAGCAGACGCTGCAGTTCAAACCGGAAATCACCGCTGAAGGGCCAAAGTTGGGTGTTTTTCTCAAGGAAGGTATCACCGGCATTGGCACGGTCACATGGTACGATCCGGAAAACAAAACCTTTGGCACACTGGGACACGGTGTCTGCGACAGCGACGGCAAGCTGCTGCAGCTAGTCAGTGGCAGCGCCTACGCAGCGAATGTATCCTCTGTTAAAAAGGGCAAGGTGGGTCAGCCGGGGCAGCTGCGGGGTGTGCTCAGCGCCAAGGAGCCGGTTGGCAAGCTGACATCCAATACGGACCGGGGACTTTTCGGTCAAACCCAGATCGGCTGGGCTGGGCAGCCCCTCCCGGTTGCCTCCTCACAGGAGGTACGCACCGGCCCTGCCACCATCCATTCCACCGTTGCCGGCAACGCGGTTCAGGAATATTCTGTGGAAATTTTAAAGATCTATCCCCAGACCAAAACCGGCGATAAAAATCTGATGATCCGGATCACCGATCCCAAACTGCTGGAGGCCACCGGCGGAATCGTGCAGGGCATGAGTGGAAGTCCGATTATTCAGGATGGGAAGCTGGTGGGAGCAGTGACCCATGTGCTGGTGAATGACCCCACACGGGGCTATGGAATCTTCATTGAAAATATGCTGGACGCTGCAGGATAAAACTTCGACAGAGGCAATGGCCTCTGTCATTTTTTATTCTTTTTCAGAAAATATTTTGTATTTTTGCTTGTATGTGATAAAATACAGGCATACACAAGGAGGGAAACGATATGGTCTTATTTATAAACGGATGCGTTCGGAAGGAATCCCGCACACTGGATCTGGCAAAAGCTGTATTAGAAAAAGAAACCGACGATATTCAGGAAGTTTGTTTGTACCCCGATGGACCGGAAGGGCTGAATGCCGAGAAGCTGCGTCAGCGGGAGAAATTACTGGAAAAAGGCGCATATATGCACCCTGACTTCCGCTGGGCACGACAGTTTTCCCAAGCCGATGTCATCGTGATTGCCGCCCCCTATTGGGATCTGATGTTTCCCGCCAAGGTCCGGGCTTATTTGGAAGAGGTCACCGTATTGGGAATTACATTTGCGTATAATGCACAGGGAATCCCGCAGAGCCTGTGCAAGGCGCACCGACTGGTCTATGTGACCACAGCCGGCGGGCCGATCATGTACAATTTTGGCTTTGCATACGTAGAGGCACTTGCAAAAGAATTTTTCGGTATTCAGGATGTTCGTCTGGTAAAAGCCGAGGCCTTGGATATTTGGGGCGCAGATGTAAATCAGATCATGACAGAAGCGAAACAAAAAATAGCCAACCCGTAACGGTCGTTCTGCACAGCAATTGCCCGCGAGCAGCAGGCCTATGATTCACAATAGAAAACCGATAGGCGCTTTGCCCATGTTTTTGGGAGATACGTATGAAAATCAGGAAAATTGAAACAGGCTGCATGGCGGATGCTTGGAAACTGGCAGAGAATGCCTTTTCGCAATTCGAAGCGCCGGACTACTCGGATGCGGGCATACAGGAATTCTAAAGAACCCTAGCGGATGAACATTGGATCACAGGAAGAGATTTTTATGGCGCTTTTAAAGAAAATGACAGATTATTGGGCGTGATCGCAACAAAGAATACCACGCATATTGCTTTATTTTTTATTGTTGGGAACCATCACAAACAAGGCAGCAGAAGCACATTGTTTGGCAAAGTGGCGTCGTTGAATTATGGTAGTTTTTTCACCGTCATTTTTTCTGCCTACGCACACGATTTTTACAAGTGGTCAGGCTTTGAAGATACCAGTTCAGCGCAATGCGTCAATGGTCTAATATTTTATCCCGTGATCAAAAAATCGCAGACTAATTTCTTCACTTGTTTCATGATCTTGGAAACTGTTTTCCCTCCTTTCCTCATAGATATATCCTATTTATCGCATATACTATACTGCATCGCAAGCGAAAGGAGAGATAAGATGGATTTTTCCAAAGTACCCATCGGTTTTGGCATGGCTTTGGCCCAGAATACTGCCGCCATGAATCGCTATGCCCATTTGACGGAAGAGCAAAAGCAGGACATTCTGAACAAAGCTCACAATGTCCATTCTGAAATGGAAATGTACACCCTAGTCGCAAATCTGGCCAACGGCATTATGCAATAAAATCGGGCGGGAGAGCAACTCTCGCCCATTCGCTTACCATGCGTACGATCCCGCCGACCCAGCTGTCCCAGTAATTTTATTGACAAAGAAGCCTCTTTGGAGTATAATCTCTATTACAGTTTTTTACAGAATGGAGTGCTTTGCTTATGGACGTCGCATCCAGTTGGGATTTTACCCTGGCTAATTATGGTCCTGTTTGGTCCTTTTTAGTGCAACTTGGTCTTCTTCTGCTATTTTTGATGCTGGGCAATATTCTGCGCCGTATGGTGCCCCTGTTTCGCAAGTGCCTGGTTCCTTCCGCCCTTTTGGGTGGCGCGCTGCTGCTGATTGTAAACATCATCTGCAAGCAATTTGGTTTTATTCTGGTAGATAATCGGCTTATGCAGGTCATCACCTATCATTGTCTGGCCATCGGTTTTGCCGCTATGTCCTTAAAAACAGAAAAGAGCACCCATAAGACCAGCCCCATCCAAGTGGTGGAATTTGGTGCCCTGCAAGGCGGCTCCTACATGCTGCAGGCCTTTGTTGGCCTTGGGATCACGCTGATTTTGTTCCTGCTGACCCGCCATGGCGAACAGGTCACTTCCTATATCTGCGGTTTGATCCTGCCGCTGGCCTATGGTCAAGGCCCCGGCAATGCCCTCAGCTGGGATATCAACTTCACCAATACCCCCGCCGCCCAGTTCGCCGGCAATGGTAGCTTCGGTCTTTCTCTTGCCTCCATTGGCTTTGTGGTGGCGTCTGTATTTGGCGTTCTTCACATTAATATTTCTAAAAAGCGGGGTCTTCTTACTGTACGCAAAGCAAATCCCACCGATGAAATCGTAGACCATACCAACCCCAGTGGTGGCGAGATCCCGGACAATGAATCTGTGGACAAATTCACCCTGCAGATGGGCTTTGTGGCGCTGGCCTATGCATTGTCCTTTGGCTTTATGTGCCTGCTAGGTTCTCTGTCTAATTTTACCAACAGCATTGCATGGGGCTTTAATTTCCTGTGGGCATCTCTGGCAGCCATGCTGATCAAATTTGTAGTCAAACAGCTGCGCAAGCACAATTTGATGCACCGCGAGTACATCAACAACTACCAGATGGACCGCGTTTCCGGATTTTCCTTCGATTTGATGATCGTGGCCGGCGTGTCCGCCATTGAGATCAACGATATCAAAAACTACATTCTGCCCATCGTGATCCTCAGCGTAGTGGGCACCATCGTCAGCTATGTGTACATCCGCTTGGTATCCAAGGAATGCTTCAAGGGCTTTGAACACGAGTTCTTCCTGATGAGTTTTGGCACCATGACCGGCACAGCCTCCAACGGCATGATTCTGATGAAGGAAATCGATCCCGGTCTGCGGACGCCTACTTCCAGCCTGTACATTCTCTCCAATTTCCCCGCCATGGTCATGATCGCGCCCTTGCTGCTCCTGCTGAGCTTTGCCAGCAAGTCGCTGACCAATGCGGCCATCGCCTGCGCCATTTTCTTTACCCTGTGGGTTACTTACACCATATATCTGTTCCGCAGAAAGATCTTCAAAAAACGGTACAAACACAACCCTGTGGCCGTTTGGAAGGACGAAAATTAAATAGACAATGGGCTGTCTCACAAAAAGCGTGAGGCAGCCCCTTTTTGCTTGCAATTCGGGCGCTTTATGCTATGATAGAAATATCCATTTTCAAGGAGGCATCCAATGGGATATTTACTGCTTGCAATTTTTTGCAGCGCCATGATTTCCATCAGCATGCGGCTTAGTTCCGGTAAGGTCAGCAGTCATTTTTCTATGCTGGCTACCAACTATCTTGTCTGCGGAATATTAGGTGCGTTGTATTCTGATTTTTCTTTGCTCACGGCGCAACAAGCCGGCCTCGGCATCACCTTTGGGCTGGGTGTACTCAACGGCGTAATCCTGCTCTCCGGTCTTGTGCTGCTGCAGGTCAGCACCCGTAAAAACGGCATCGTGCTGTCCTCCCTGTTTATGAAGCTGGGTCTGCTGGTGCCCTTTGTGGTGTCCATCCTGTTTTTCCGGGAAATGCCCACATGGCTGCAAGTGGCAGGTTTTTCCGTTGCTGTCGGTGCCATCGTGGTGTTCAATCTGAAGAAAGGCAGCGAGGCAGGCCGCTTTGGCATTGGACTGATCCTGCTGCTTTTGGCCAACGGCGGGTGCGATGCCATTGTGAAGGTCTTTGAGGCGCTGGGTCCTGTAGCCCTCAGCAACCACTTCCTGTGTCTTTCCTTCAGCGTAGCCTTTGTGCTGTGCGCCGGTCTTGTGCTCTTCAAGAAAGAGCGGCCCGACGGCAAGGCACTGCTCTACGGCAGCATGATCGGCGTCGCCAACTTCTTCTCCTCCAAATTTGTGCTCAGCGCACTGACCCAGCTGCCGGCGGTGGTGATCTTCCCTACTTACAGCGTAGCCACCATGCTGGTGGTCACATTAAGCGGTGTGCTGCTGTTCAAGGAGCGGCTCGCTAAACACCAATGGCTCGCCTTCGCCGCCGTCATCGCTGCATTGATCATGTTGAATATCTAAAAAGCGTGGGCATTGCCCACGCTTTCTTTATTGATCGAAATTAGGCGCGCATCATGCCGTCGACACTGAGCACCACGCCGGTGATATAGGATGCCTCTTCCGATGCCAGGAACACAAAGGCATTGGCGATATCCTCCGGCTGGCCCAGACGGCGCAGAGGAATCCGGGCGGTCATAGGCTCGATGACCGCCTTGGGCACAGCCTTCATCATATCGGTCTCAATAATACCAGGCGCTACCGCATTGACCCGGATACCCTTGGGCCCCAGTTCTCTTGCCAGGGACAGTGTCAAACCATTGACGGCAAACTTGGAGGCAGGGTATGCAAAACCGCTGGGCTGGCCCGAAATACTGACCATGGAAGAGGTGGTAAGGATCACGCCGGATCCCCGGGCCACCATGCACTCAGCAGCCGCCCGGGTGGCATTGAACACACCCTTCACATTTAAGTCCATCACCTTGTCGAAAGTCTCCTCGGTATAGTCCATGAAAGGAGTGCTTTCAGACACGCCAGCGTTGTTTACCAGAATATCTACACAACCGTATTGGGCAGTGGCCTGACGGAAGGATTCCTTGACGGATTCCAAATTGGAAAGGTTAGGGCTGATACCGGCCACAGTGGCGCCGGGGTGCAACTGCTGCAGCTTTTCCACAGCCTTGTCTGCAGAAGTCTGGGAACTGGCAGTGATGATAACCGTGGCGCCTTCCTGCAGGAATTTATCAGCAGTAGCAAAGCCGATGCCACGGCTGCCACCGGTAATAATCGCAACTTTATTTTGTAATCTCATGGATGTTCCTCCTTGTTGTTTTGTGATGCCAGTATACCCTGATTTTATGAAATTTTCTGTGATAATATCACCATTGGGGATTTATTGTTCTACGTCAAAGGCACATTCGCTTCCCTCAGGGGGAAACTGGGCACCCCGCCCAACTCTATAAACGAAAGGATAAATCCCAATTTGTGATTGCATTATTATGCAATGTCGTGTATAATAAAAGAAAAAATGAAAGGTGGAAACACTATGTCTTCCAAGGTTTATTTCTCCCGCACCATCACGGCGGAAAAGGTACTGGAAATGTACAAGCTACTGGGCAAGGAGCTGACCGGCAACATCGCCATCAAGGTTCACTCCGGTGAAGAGGGCAACCAGAACTTCCTGCGCCCCGATTTCTGGAAGCCGGTTATTGACCATGTGGGTGGCACCGTCGTGGAGTGTAACACCGCTTACAAGGGACAGCGCAACACCACCGAAAAGCACCTGAAGCTGTTTGAAAAGCACGGCTGGAATCGGTATTTCACCGTTGACTTGCTGGATGCCCAGGGTCCCGATCTGGTGCTGGACATCCCGAACGGCAAGGTTATCAAGAAGAACTATGTGGGCAAGGATCTGGCGAATTATGATGCCACTTTGGTGCTGTCCCACTTCAAGGGTCACCCCATGGGCGGCTTCGGCGGCGCGCTGAAGCAGCTGTCCATCGGCTATGGCTCTGCCTTTGGTAAGGCCTATATCCATGGTGCCGGTGAACCGGAAAAGATCTGGACCGCCGATCAGAACGATTTCAAGCGAGCTATGGCGGATGCTGCCATGTCCGTGGTGGAATACTTTAAGGGCAATGCGGTCTATGTGAACGTAATGAAGAATATGTCTGTGGACTGCGACTGCTGCGCCGTGGCGGAAGATCCCTGCATCGCCGATATCGGCATTCTGATTTCCGATGACCCCATCGCCATCGATCAGGCCTGCGTGGATCTGGTCTATGCTTCTAACGATCCCGGCAAGGATCATCTGATCCAGCGCATCGAAAGCCGAAACGGCATCCTGACGGTGGAAGCCGCAGCCGAGCTGGGCTTCGGTAGCCGGGAATATGAGCTGATCGAGGTACAGTGATGGGTTGCAACCATAATTGCGGCAGTTGCAACGGCTGCGCAAAGGTGTTGGAACTGACCGAAGAAGAAATTGAACTTCTCCGTACGCTGGGCCAGTATGCCTTTCTGCCCATCGCCCGGCGGGCAGACGATATGATCCCTGTATATCTGGAGGAAGATCGCTATACTAAGGAAACGTATAGCTTGATCCTGCAGGTGCTGGAGCAGAAAAATTTGGTCAGTCTGGATTATGACCAGCCCCTGACCGGCGCTTATGGGGAGGCATATGCTGCCTACCCGGTCAAAGGCTCGGCAGCCTTGACTGCAAGGGGTCAAAAAGTGGTAGAAATGCTGGATATTTCCGGAATACAGTAAAAAATCGGGGACAAAAGTCCCCGATTTTATCATTTGAAAGCGAAAACAAAAAGAATAATGCCCATATGATCCTATATATGCGTTTGCAGTCCGATGGCAATCGTACTGCGCATTGTGGATTTATGCTTGCAATTTTCAACCAAAAGCGGTAAAGTAAGCATAATACATTTGCGTTATGAGGTGATCCTTTTGAATTTTATCCAAAAGCTTTTATCAAATGCCAAGAAGGAATTTCCTTCCTTGCAGAGAACAGGAACTGTTTTTTTGCTGGTAGCCTGTTCCATTGTGTTTTGGGAACTACTGCTGCACATGACATTGCTGGAAGGCACGAGTTGGCGCTTTTTGTATATTGTGCTGTTTTCCTTTGTTTTTGCCACAGCGATCACGCTGCTGACAGGTTTTCTGCCCAGAGTGGGCAATTTGATCCTGCTGTGGCTGAGCATGGGCGTGCTGTATCTGCTGTATGCGGTGCAGCTAATCTATTACCAGATTTTCGGCGGCTTTATGTCGGTGTATCTGATCCAGATGGGCGGCGATGCGGTTACCAGCTTCTTTAAGGAAACCATGGGTTGCGTCCGCCAGAATTGGTGGCGACTGGTCATGATGGCACTGCCGCTGATCGTCACCGGTATTTGCTTGAAGAAAAAGTGGATTCGCTTGGAACGTTGCAGTTGGCGTTGCTCCCTACGGCATGTATTGGCCTGTGTGCTGCTGCATCTGGTGTGCCTGTGGTGTCTGCCTTTGGGCGGAACGGAGGCTTACACCGTGTACGGTGCTTACTATAATGCCAACACCAGCACGGATGCCAGTATTTCCAATCTCGGCGTGCTGACAACGTTCCGCCTGGAACTGAAGGGCATTCTGTTTGGCGGCAGCGCGGAAACGCCCGGTGTCAATATTGAAGATATTGTCATCCCCACCATTGATATCAATGATCTGATCGGCCCGGTGACGAAGCCTACCGATCCCGCAGGTCCTACCAATCCTGTAGACCCCACCGATCCTACTACACCCACCGTGCCGGAGATCACATATACCGATCAAACTGTGGAAATCGATTTCGATGCGCTGATCGCCCAGGCACAGCAAGACGGAGATACCACCATGGCTGCTCTGCATCAGTACTTTGCGGCCCAAACGCCCACCAAGACCAATGATTTTACTGGCTTGTTTGAGGGGAAGAACCTGATCTATTTGGTTTGCGAGTCTTTCTCTCCGTTGGTGATCAGCCAGGAAATGACACCCACACTGTATAAGCTGTATAACGAGGGCATCAAGTTTACCAACTTCTACGGCTCTTTTAAGAATACCACCACCAACGGCGAGTATGCTGCTTGCCTCGGTATTTTCCCCGATATGTCCCGGGCAAAGGATGACGGCAGCTTTGTTAAATCCAAAAATAATTACCTGCCTTTCGCTCTGGGCAATATGTTTAGCGATCAGCAGAATGTGGACAGCCACTTCTACCATAATTTCAAGGGCAATTACTACGGCCGCAATCAGACCCATCCCAATCTGGGCTATTCTACCTTGAAGTTTATGGGTGCGGGCATGAAATTCACCTACTCCTGGCCCAGCTCCGATCTGGAAATGATGCAGCAATCTGTGAAGGATTATGTCAACAAGGACCGATTCCATGCCTATTACATGACCTTCAGCGGCCATTATGCCTACGATTTCTCCACCAATCCCATGTGCACGATCAACAAGGAGGCTACGGATCACCTTTCCTATTCCGAAACAGTGCGGGCCTATATCGCCTGCCATCTGGAACTGGAAAAAGCGCTGGCCTATCTGATGGAGCAGCTGGAATTGGCTGGAAAGCTGGAAGATACAGTGATCGTGCTGACCTCCGATCATTACCCCTATGGCCTGAACAATAATCAGTACAGCGAGCTGGCAGGCCAGAAGAAGGACACCGCCTTCGGCATCTATGAAAATGCCTTCATCTGCTGGTCCTACGGCATGGAAGACCCCATCGTGGTGGATACACCCTGCTGCACGGTGGATATTCTGCCCACGCTGTTGAATCTGTTTGGTATGCAGTATGATTCCCGTCTGCTGATTGGCCAGGATGTACTGGACCCCAATTCCCTGCACATTGCCACGCTGTATAATGGCTCATTCATCACCGACCGGGTTAAGTTCAACAGCGCTACCGGTAAGGTGACCTATCTGGTGGATGAATCTCTGGTGCCTGCCGGCTATGTGGAAGCCATCAACCAGATCGTGCAGAACCGGTTCACCATTTCCAAGGCAATATTGGACTACGACTATTACCGTGTCGTCTTTAAGCCGAAAGAATAAAATCATAAAAAACAGCGCCGCTATGCGGTGCAAAGAAAGCCCCCGCGTCAGAGGGAGGTTTTAGGTGTACCGCATCGGTGAGATAAACGAAAATTTGAAGCCATCAAAAAAGAACAACCAGGGCCGTTGGCCCTGGTTGTTTATTTACAGACGCGACAGGTTTCGATTCCGTAGTATTGGAAGGCTTTGATGGCAGCTTGATTGATCCGCTCACCGCAGGCCACGATAGGTACTGCCGGAGGACAACCTACGCTGGCAGCAGAAAGAATGCGACCTTGACTTTCGCTAACGGAAATCACCTCGCTAGGGGCAAACATGGCCTCCCGGATGGACAGTACCTGTTCTGCTGTTCCGATGACAGGGGGCGCAGTGTCAATAGGCTTCCGGCAGGGAAGGTCAGACAGGACAGCCACAAGCTTTTTAATATCCTCAGCCGTAATGGCAGGGGTCAGCATCAGCACTAAAAAGTCCGGGTCAGCGAACTCACATTCAATCCCCCTTTGCCGCAGCGACTCCGCCAGTTCCACACCGGTATAGCCGTACATACGGGAATAAATGGTGATCTTCCAGGGTTCAGCATATTGTTCCGAACAGATACCCTGGCGGCTTAGCTGCTGCCGGGCATCGTCCGCCAGGAAACACAGCTCCACCATCTTGCGGATATAAGAGGGATCCGAAAGCAGCACATTGGCTGCATCCAAGCTCTGCAGGATCAGGTAGCTGGGGCTGGTGGAGCCGAAGAGAGCCAGAGCATCCTTCGCATCCTTAGCCAGCTTCTCGTCACGGATGTGCAGATAGGCGCCACCGGTCAGAACCGGCAGCGTTTTGTGTGCGGAATCGCAGCAAAGGTCTGCACCCTGATCCATGGGATGCCGTGAACCGGGCAAAAATTTTAAGTAAGCGCCGTGGGCGTTGTCTACCAGCAGCAGCACACCATAGCGGTGGCAAACATCTGCCAAAGATCCAATATCCAGTAGATTTCCCAGGTAATCCGGAGAAGTCACATATACCGCAGCGGGCAGATTCCGACAACCGGAAAGATAGCCCTCCAAACCCTCCGCAGAAAGGTCAAACCGCAGGTAGCTGCCCTCCTTTTCCGGATGCAGCCAATCCACATGAAGATCCAGCAGGGCTGCGGCGGACAGAAAGGTCTTGTGGACATTGCGTCCGGCAGCTACCTTACCATTGCCGCCTCGGGTGGCCAAATACAGCATAGCCCGGATGCACTGGGAAGACCCCTCCGTAGAATAGAAAGTGGGACAACCGAAAAGCCGGGAGGCATTGGCCTCGCTTTTAGCGATGATGCCATCAGCTTCATATAGACTATCGGCTCCGGCAATTTCCGTAATGTCCAGCTGCTCAAAGCCCAGAGGGCCTTGGCCCTTGTGACCCGGCATATGCAGCCGCAAGGTACCACTTTCGGCATAGCGGCGGACGAAATCACAAATGGGGGTATCCATCTTATTCGCCCAGAGCCCGGTGGATGGCCACCATGATGGCGCACTCCATTCGCTTGCGGAACAGGCGGCAGCCCTTTTCATACACGCCCGTCACAGAGCCGGTGGCGTGGTAGGCATTGGCGGCACAACCGCCGGAGCAGTAGAGTCTTGCCCAGCAATCTCGGCACTCAGGGTGAGCATAGACATTACAGGCAGCAAATTCAGCTTGGGTCTCATGGTTGGTCACGCCATCCCAGATGTTGCCCAGCTTGAACTTTTCCTCGCCCACAAACTGGTGGCAGGGATACAGATCGCCCCAGGGAGTGACGGCCATGTACTCGGTGCCGCTGCCGCAGCCGGAAATTCGCTTGTAGATGCAGGGACCGCCGGTCAGGTCGATCATGTAGTGGTAGAAGGTAAAGGGCTTGCCCTCTTTGTCACGCTGCAGCATCAGCTCCGCTAATTTTTCATACTGCTCCATGACGATCTCCAGGTCGGCCTCTGTTAATCCGGCGGGATCATTCTCAGCGCAGACCACAGGTTCCATGGAAAGCTCAGAAAATCCCAGATCCAGCATGGTCTGGATGTCCTTCAGGAAATCAGGGTTGTCGTGGGTGAAGGTGCCGCGCATATAGTAACCCTTGCCCTCTCTGGCCTCCACGAACTTCTGGAACTTGGGCACGATTCGCTCCCAGCTGCCCTTACCTGCGTAGTCGACACGGAATTTGTCGTGGACCTCCTTGCGTCCGTCCAGAGAAAGCACCACATTGTGACATTCCTTGTTGGCCCATTCAATCACATCGTCGTCCACCAGCACGCCGTTGGTGGTGAGGGTGAAGCGGAAATTCTTTTTCTTTTCCTTTTCAATGCTGCGGGCGTAGGCCACCAGGTCTTTGACCACCTGGAAGTTCATCAGCGGCTCGCCGCCGAAGAAGTCTACTTCCAGATTGCGGCGGGTGCCGGAATTTTCAATAAGGAAATCCAGAGCACGCTTGCCAACTTCAAAACTCATCATAGCACGCTCACCGTGGTACTTACCTTGGCTGGCAAAGCAGTAGCTACAATTGAGGTTACAAGTGTGGGCGATGTGCAGGCAAAGGGCTTTGACCACACCGGCGCTCTTTTCCTTCAGCGCTCCTGCCATGGGGGCAAAGGTATCGGGGGCGAAGAGCTTGCCGGCCTTCTGCAGGGAAACTACCTGGTCATAGCACTCAGCAATATCGGCTTTCGAGAGGGCAGGATACTTTTCTGCCATGGCAGAGAGCACTGCCTCCCGGTTGTTATCTTCAAAAAGGGCAATGATGTCGTAGGCTACGTCATCGACTACATGCACACCGCCGGAGCAAACGTCCAGCACGATGTTGTAGCCACCCAGCTTATACTGATGAATCATAACTATTCTCCTTCAAGAAAAAATGCCGCCGAACCCGGCGCCATTTTTTGTTTGTCTTATTCCTTGTTCTCGCAAGCCTGGTTGGCGATACCGCAGCTGGTCTTGCAGGCGGACTGGCAAGAAGTCTGGCACTCGCCGCAGCCACCGTTCTTGGCGCTCTCGCACAGGTTACGGGTCTCGATGGTCTTGATATGTTCCATGGTGTTACCTCCACATAAAAATTCTATGAAACAGTTTAGCATATTCGGGCGCTAAAGTCAACACCCGTAAAGCTTTTTTAGCCCAAAATGGTGCCGTCGGGGTTAAAAAGGGGCAGCTTTTCCAGATAGATCAGGTCGGGACGACTCTGAGCAGCACCCTCTGCCAGGATTGCCATGCGGCCACAGATGATGCCGCCAGCCTTTTCCACCAATGCTTCCAGTGCTTTCAGGCTCTCGCCGGTGGAGATCACATCGTCCACAATCAGAATCTTCTTGCCCTGCATCAGCACAGCATCGGCACCGTCCAAATACAGCTTCTGCTCCTTGGCGGTGGTTATGGAATTGACACTGACAGAGAAAATATCCCGCATGTACAGCTTGGGACCCTTACGGGCCAGAATGTACTTGGCATCGCCGTGCTGGCGAGCCATTTCGTGGGCCAGGGGGATGCCCTTGGCTTCAGCGGTGATGATGTAGTCGTATTCGGGTGCACGTGCCAGCAGATCCCGGGCACAGGCCACAGTCAGCTCCTGATCGCCAAAGATGACGAAACCGGCGATGTACAGATTCTCATTTACGGGACAAATGGGCAGATCCCGCTCCAAACCCGCAACTTTCATGCGATAATACATAGAAATTTCGCTCCTTTTTAAACAAATCTACCATTATTATATCCTGCCAATGAAAAATGTCAAGTACTTCAAATTTTCCTTATGGTTCTCTTTCGCGTCGAAGGCCCCCACCCTACTGTGCGACAGAACGATCGGCGAAAATTTAAAACCCCGTGCAAAAAGTTGGATTTTTACGGGAATTTTTGCAAAAAAGTTCTTGACTTTTTAGAATTTGAATGATAAAATATGCAGGCCGCATCGAAGGGGCTTAAGTTGGTATGCCAAAAAGCTTCCACGCCTTTAGAGCGAGACTACAAAACTGAAGTAGGTGAAACAAGAAAATGAAGGCAATCATCGTTACCGGTGGCAAGCAGTACACCGTGTCCGAGGGCGACGTTCTCTACATCGAGAAGCTGAACGCCGAGGAGGAAGCTGTTGTGAAGTTCGACGAGGTCCTGGCTGTCCTGGACGGCGAGAACTCCAAGATCGGCGCTCCTGTCGTTGAGGGTGCTGTCGTCGAGGCCAAGGTCGTCAAGAACGGCAAGGGCAAGAAGATCGACATCATCAAGTACAAGGCTAAGAAGGGCGAGAAGAAGCACATCGGCCATCGGCAGCCCTACACCAAGGTGGAGATCACCAAGATCGCTCTGTAATTGAATTATGACAAGATGCGAATTTTTTGTTGAAGACGAAAGAATCACCGGATTCTCCGTCTCCGGCCACAGCGGCTATAGTGAGGCAGGCAGCGACATCGTTTGCGCCGCCATCTCCGCTGTTGTTGCCATGACCGAGGCCACCATCAATGATATTTGCGGTGCAAAGGCCAAGGTTCGGGTCAAGGACGACCAAGCTCGTATTTCTCTGACCCTCCCCGCCAGCTGCGACGAGGAAGAATCTGTGCAGGCAGTGCTTGCCGGCATGATGCTGTACCTGTGCAACCTGCGGGACGAATATCCTGATTATATTGAAGTTTTGGAGGTGTAATACCATGCTGAAGATTGGTATTCAGTACTTCGCGCACCATAAGGGCGGCGGTTCCACCAAGAACGGCCGTGACTCCAAGGCCAAGCGCCTGGGCGTCAAGCGCGCTGACGGTCAGTTCGTTCTGGCCGGCAACATTCTGGTTCGCCAGAGAGGCACTCACATCCATCCCGGTGTCAATGTCGGTATCGGCAGCGATGACACTCTGTTCGCTCTGGTTGACGGCACCGTCCGTTTCGAGCGTAAGGGCAAGGATCGTCGTCAGTGCTCCGTTTACGCTGAGCAGTAATTCACGTTAAAAAAGCTGCCGCAATCACTTGCGGCAGCTTTTTTAAAAATTGACAAT
>JAZUAW010000072.1:0-47064 GCA_045638225.1 Faecousia sp.
GTTGCCAAGCACATGATCCAGAACGATCCTCCCTTCGGCAAGGCTGTTCTGAACAAGTAATTTTAATCGGGGCCCAGTTTATGGGCCCCACGTAAAAACATCATTTACCCGTCGCAGACGGATAGATATTAACAACACAAATTATTTTATTGGAGGTAATTACTATGAATTTCCCCGCTGAACTGAAGTATACCAAGGACCACGAGTGGATGAAGATGGAAGGCGACATCGCTGTCATCGGCATCTCTGACTTTGCTCAGGACGCTCTGGGCGACGTTGTGTTCATCAACCTGCCCGAAGTCGGCGACGAAGTCACCGCCGGCGAGTCCTTCGGCGACGTCGAGTCCGTCAAGGCTGTTTCCGATGTCAACTCCCCCGTTACCGGCGTCATCGTCGAGGTCAACGAAGAGCTGGCTGACTCCCCTGAGAACCTGAACTCCGATCCCTACGGCTCCTGGATCATCAAGGTCGAAAAGATCCCCGCCACTGAGGAGCTGCTGGACGCTGCTGCTTACGAGGCTTTCTGCGCCGAGGAGGGCTAATTCATGGCAAGCTATATTCCTTCCACCAAGGAGGAGCGGCTTGAAATGCTCAAGGCCATTGGCCTGAACGACTTTAAGGATCTGTACAAGGACGTTCCCCAGGAGATGCTCCTGAATGACGGCGACCTGAACATTCCCGAAGGCATGAGCGAGATGGAAGTTGGCCGCGCTGTCGCCGCTATGGCAGCCAAGAACCATGTGTTCCCCGTTGTGCTGCGTGGTGCCGGTGCTTACGACCACTACATCCCCTCCATCGTTAAGTACGTTCCCGCCAAGGAAGAGTTCCTGACCGCTTACACCCCCTACCAGGCTGAAATGAGCCAGGGCATCCTGCAGTCCATTTTCGAGTATCAGTCCATCATCTGTGAGCTGACCGGCTTGGACGTTTCCAACGCATCCGTTTACGACGGCGCTACCGCTGCTGCTGAGGCTGCTGCTATGTGCCGTGACCGTAAGCGCAAGGTCACTCTGGTCTCAGCTACCACCAATCCCGAAGTCATCAACACCATCCGCACCTACTGCTACGGCACCGGCGACGAGATGAAGATCGTTCCTGCCAAGGACGGCAAGACCGACATGGAAGCCCTGAAGGAAATGCTGGGCGCCAATGTGGCTTCTTTCTATGTTCAGCAGCCCAACTTCTTCGGCCAGTTCGAAGAGGCTGAGGAGCTGGGCAAGCTGGTCCACGAGGCCGGCGCCATGTATGTGATGGGCTGCAACCCCATCGCTCTGGCCATCATGAAGACCCCCGCTGAGTGCGGCGCTGACGTTGCTGTTGGCGAAGCACAGCCTCTGGGCATGCCTCTGAGCTACGGTGGTCCTTACCTGGGCTACATGGCTACCACCAACAAGCATCTGCGTAAGCTGCCCGGCCGTATTGTCGGTGAGACCGTCGACGGCGAAGGCCGCCGCGCTTTCTGCCTGGCTCTGCAGGCCCGTGAGCAGCACATCCGCCGCGAGAAGGCTTCCTCCAACATCTGCTCCAACCAGGCTCTGTGCGCTCTGACCGCCGGTGTCTACGTGTCCGCTATGGGTCCTGTGGGCATGGCTCAGGCTGCCAAGCAGTCCATGGCTAAGGCTCACTATCTGGCTGCTGAGCTGTGCAAGATCCCCGGTGTTTCCCTGAAGTTCACCGGCGACTATTTCCATGAGTTTGTTACCGAGATGCCCAAGGCTGACGAGGTTCTGAAGGCTCTGGAGAACGCCAACATCCTGGGCGGTCTGCAGATCGAAGAAGGCGTGCTGTGGTGCTGCACCGAGAAGGTCACCAAGGCCGACCTTGACAGAGCTGTCGCAATCGTGAAGGAGGTGTGCGCATAATGAAGCTGATTTTTGAAAGAAGCGTTCCCGGTCGTGGCATGCAGTATCTGCCCGCTTGCGACGTGGAAGAAGTGGAACTGCCTGCTTCCCTGGTTCGTACCAGCGCACCCAAGCTGCCCGAGATCAGCGAGAACGATCTGAGCCGTCACTACACCGAGCTGAATAAGCAGGTCCATGGCGTCAACGATGGTTTCTATCCTCTGGGCTCCTGCACCATGAAGTACAACCCCCGCATCAATGAAGAGATGGCTGCCCTGCCCGGCTTCACTGGTGTTCACCCCCTGGCTCCCAAGCACACTGTGGAAGGCTGCCAGGAAGCTCTGGATACCTGCAGCAAGTACATGTGCGAGATCTTCGGCATGGACGAGTGCACCTTCCAGCCTGCTGCCGGCGCCCACGGCGAGTTCACCGGCGTTATGCTGATCAAGCAGTACCATGAGTCCCGTGGTGACTTCAAGCGTACCAAGATCATCGTTCCCGACTCCGCCCACGGCACCAACCCCGCTACTGCCGCTATGTGTGGCTTCACCATCGTGAACATCCCCTCCGCTCCCAACGGCTGTGTCGATCTGGAAGCTCTGAAGGCTGTTCTGGGTGAGGACACCGCCGGTCTGATGCTGACCAACCCCAACACCGTCGGTATTTTCGACGAGAACATTCTGGAGATCACCCGTCTGGTCCATGAGGCCGGTGGCCAGTGCTACTACGACGGCGCTAACCTGAATGCTGTTATGGGCGTTGTCCGTCCCGGCGACATGGGCTTCGACTGCATCCACTCCAACCTGCACAAGACCTTCGCTACTCCTCACGGTGGCGGTGGCCCTGGCAGCGGCGCTGTCGGCTGCAAGGCTCATCTGGCTCAGTTTATGCCCAAGTCCAAGATGATGGACGGCGGCGATTCCATCCAGGTTAAGGCTTTTGCCGGTAACTTCCTGGTTGTCATCAAGGCTCTGACCTATGTTATGACCCTGGGTAAGATGGGTATTCCCGAGGCTGCTAAGAACGCTGTTCTGAACGCCAACTACCTGCAGGAGAAGATCAAGGGCACCTTCACTCCCGCCTTCGATCGCATCTGCATGCATGAGTTCGTTCTGGATCTGAGCAAGTATCTGAAGGAGACCGGCGTTTCCGCTATGGACGTTGCCAAGTCCCTGATCGACAATGGTATGCATCCTCCCACGATGTACTTCCCCCTGATCGTCCACGAGGCACTGATGCTGGAGCCCACCGAGACCGAGTCCAGAGAGACCCTGGATTGGGCTGCCGAGGTATTCCGCAATCTGTACGAGCTGGGCTTCAAGGATCCCGAGTACATGCACGCCGCTCCCCATCACATGCCCATCAGCCGTCCTGATGATGTGCGTGCGACCCGTACCCCCATCGTTCGCTGGCAGGCATGATAAATAAGATCAAACTGTACGAAGGTAACAGCTTTGATCCCTATCTGAATCTTGCAACTGAACAATATTTGATGGAAACAGTGGAAGAGGATGCTTGCATCCTCTTCCTTTGGCAAAATCAGAATACTGTGGTCATTGGCAAGAATCAGAATGCATGGAAAGAATGCAGAACCACTCTTCTTTCTGAGGAGGGCGGTTATTTGGCCCGTCGCCTCTCTGGCGGTGGCGCTGTTTTCCATGATCTGGGTAATCTGAACTTTACCTTCCTGGTTCCTCAAGAGGAATATGATTTGGACCGGCAGTTTTCCGTTATTGCTGAAGCCGTGTCCCTGCTGGGACTGAAGGCCGAGCGCTCCGGCAGAAACGATGTGCTGGCTGAAGGCCGCAAGTTCTCCGGCAATGCCTTCTATAAAAACGGTAAACAGGCATATCATCACGGCACCTTGCTGGTGAACGTGGATATGGGAAAGCTGGGCCGGTATTTGAATCCTTCGAAAGCCAAGCTGCAGGCTAAGGGTGTTGACTCTGTTCGTAGCCGTGTTGTGAACTTGAGTGAGCTCTCCCCTGCCATTACCATCGATGTGATGAAGGATGCCATGGCCAAGGCCTTTGCCAAGGTCTATGACAAGCCCATGACAGTGATGAACGATGCGGACTTTGACCGTGACGCAATTGAACAGCTGCGTCAGCGTAACGCCAGCTGGGAATGGAACTACGGTCAGAAGCTCCCCTTCTCCGCAGAATTCGAGGACCGCTTCTCTTGGGGCGGTATTCAGATCTGCCTGCAGGTGGAAAATGGCATCGTCACCACCTCCAAGGTCTATTCTGACTCCATGGACTGGTCTGTAGCCCCTGTTCTGGAGCCGGTGTTCCTGGGTTGTCGCTTCGAAAAAGAGGCGTTGCAGGCTGCTGTGCCGTCTCACATGGAAGTTGCTGAGGATATCCGGCAACTGATCGCTTCCCAAATGTAAAACAGCTCCGCTTCCAAGACAGGAAGCGGAGCTTCTTATTTATCAATACATAGGATATTTTGCACAAAGTTCAGCAACAGTGGAAAGAACTTCTTCCCGAGTGCCCTCGAAATCCTTCGCCGTCAGCGCGACGCAGCGTGCGATCTTAGGCATGTCCTCCTCCACCAGACCACGGGTGGTGACGGCAGCAGTACCAATGCGGACACCGCTGGTTACCATCTTGGGGGCGGGGTCGTTGGGGATGGAGTTCTTATTGAGGGTCATGTGGTTCTGATCGCAGCGCTCCTGCAACTCCTTGCCACTGACGCCAAGAGGACGCAGATCTGCCAGCACCATGTGGTTGTCTGTGCCACCGGTCACCAGATCAAAACCTTCTGCGATCAGGGAATTTGCCAGAGTCTCGGCGTTGCGCACTACCTGATTGGCATAGGTTTTAAATTCAGGCTGCAGAGCCTCCTGAAGGCACACAGCTTTGGCGGCAATCACATGCATCAGCGGGCCGCCCTGGGTGCCGGGGAACACAGCGGAATTGATCTTCTTGGCAAATTCTTCCTTACCCATGATAAGGCCACCACGGGGACCACGGAGGGTTTTATGTGTGGTGGTGGTTACGATGTCGGCGTAAGGAACAGGGTTCATATGGGCACCACCGGCCACCAGACCGGCAATATGGGCCATATCCACCATAAATACAGCGCCAACTTCATGAGCAATGTCGGCAAATATCTTAAAATCGATGGCACGGGGATAGGCGGAAGCGCCTGCAATGATCAGCTTAGGATTGTGCTTCTTTGCAAGATCACGAACCTGGTCATAATCAATGCGACCGGTTTCCGGATTTAAACCGTAGGAAATGGGATTGAAATACTTACCGGAGATATTGGCAGGGCTGCCATGGCTCAGGTGTCCGCCATTGGCAAGATCCATGCCCATGAAGGTATCACCGGGCTGCAGCAGTGCGGTAAACACAGCCATATTGGCCTGGGCGCCGGAGTGGGGCTGCACATTCGCAAAATCAGCACCAAACAATTCTTTGGTACGATCGATACACAGCTGTTCAATCTCGTCTACTACTTCACAGCCGCCGTAATAGCGCTTCTGAGGCAGGCCCTCGGCGTACTTATTGGTCAAAATCGTGCCCATAGCAGCGATGACAGCGGGAGAGGCAAAATTCTCGGAGGCGATCAGTTCCAGACCATCCTGCTGGCGAGTCAGCTCAGATTGGATCAGATTGCCCAAAATGGGGTCCTGCTGCTTAATAAAATCAATGGTATTAACGGTAGAATGTAGCATAAAAAAGTCCTTTCAAAGAAAAATCTGCTATCAATCTAACACATTTTACGTTTTTAATACATGGGTATTCTGTCGCAAATTATGGACAAATCGACAAATATCCATAAACAGCCAAGGAAATGTTGCGAAAGTAAAGAAAATATGTTATAATAATAAAAATGTCCGAAGGGGGTTTTACCAATGAACCGAGAAAACAAGCGCATGTCCTTTGAAAAGGGCTATTACAAGACCCATGCCTGCAACGAAAGCTTTGAATGCAGAAATTGTGGGCGTCTGGTGGTACCGGAGGGTGCTTCCAGCGATCACCGCAACCACTGTCCCTATTGTCTGAGCAGCCTGCATGTTGATATTGAGCCCGGCGACCGGGAATCTGATTGCGGCGGTGTCATGGAACCCATCGCGGTCTGGGTTCGCAATAAGGGAGAATGGGCCATTATCCATCGCTGCAAGCGCTGTGGCGACCTCAGCTCTAACAGAGTTGCAGCTGACGACAACCCGGTCAAGCTGATGGGCATCGCTATGAAGCCCATTGCCAATCCCCCCTTCCCCGTGGAACGAGTGGAAGAATTGACCGATGCCTTGGTGGCAAATGGCGATAAAATCTAAGGAGGCATCATGATGAAGAGATTTTTCAGTATTTTGCTGGTGATAATCATGGTATTTGGATTGTTTGGCTGTAAGAAAGAAAGCAAGAAGGATCTGAGCGGTAAGTATGATCTCCATGCCGAAAGAAACGAAGCGATCATCAACGACGGTGGCAATGTCACCTTCACCAATGAAGGCAATAACCGTGTGTTTTACCACATTTTTGTCGGCTCCTTCTCCGATTCCAATGGCGATGGCATTGGTGACCTGCGTGGTATCATCAACCGGTTCGACTATCTGAACGATGGCGACCCCAATTCCGGCGTCAGCCTGGGTATTGAGGGCATTTGGCTCTCCCCTATCTTCACCTCCCCTTCCTATCATAAATACGATGTAACCAACTATTACGAGGTAGATCCTAAGTTTGGCACCATGGACGATCTGAAGGAATTGATCGAGCTGTGCCATGAGCGCGGCGTGAAGCTGATTCTGGATATGGTGATCAACCATACGGCCACCAACAATGCCTGGTATCAGAAATTTGTCAGCGCTCACCGCAACGGCAAGAACGATGACGAGTTCTATGACTTCTATTCCCATGCGGAAACGCCCCAGCCTGGCCGTACCTACTCTAAGATCTCCGGAAGCGACCATTATTACGAATGTAACTTCTCTGGATCTATGCCGGAACTGAATTTCGACAACCCCAAGGTCAGACAGGCCGTGGTGGATGTTGCGAAATTCTATATTGATATGGGCATTGACGGTTTCCGTTTTGACGCTGCAAAGTACATCTACTACGGCGAGACTACACCCAATATCGAATTCTGGGACTGGTATATGACAGAACTTCGGTCCTTGAAGCCCGATATCTACACGGTCGCAGAGGTTTGGGACAGCGACGGCATTACCATCCCCTATTTCTCCTCCACCAATTGCTTCAATTTTACCATGGCACAAAATAACGGTCTGATCGTGGATGCGGTGCAGTCCGGCAATGTCAATACGTTCACCTCCTACGTTCAGAATTACCTGGCTTCCATTCAGGCCCTGCGGGTGGATGCCAATATTGTCACGTTTATCGCTAACCACGATACAGATCGAGCGGCCGGTTATCTGCCTGTCAGCAACGGCAGAGCGCAGGTAGCAGCTAATATCTCCCTGCTGATGCCCGGCTCCACCTTCATCTATTACGGCGAGGAGATCGGCATGAAGGGCTCCAGAGGCGGCTCCAATACCGACGCAAACCGCCGGCTGGCTATGCTGTGGGGTGATGACGATACGGTCAAGGACCCCGTTGGCGCCAACTATACCGGCAAACAGAGCAATGGAACAGTGGCAGATCAGCTGCCAGACGGCAACAGCCTGCTGAGCCACTATAAAAAGCTGATCCGGATCAGACAGGCAAATCCTGAGATCGTTTACGGCAGCTACCAAGCGCTGAAGCTTGAAAACACAAAGGTTGGCGGTTTCCTCAGCACGTACAACGGCGCTACCGTCGCAGTATTCCATAATACCACCAATTTCGCTGTGACACTGGATCTTTCCGAAATTACGGATGTTCCCCTCACCCTTCTGGCTGCCTATGTCGGTATGGGCGGCGCAACGCTGGAAGGAACCATGCTCACCATCGATGCACAGACCAGCGTAGTTCTGAGATAAATCCCCACATATAGAAATACCCCCGGAGGCAAACCTCCGGGGGTTATCTATTGCAATTAGTAGATCAGGTTCAGCTCGGTCTCGGGATCGAAGAAGTACATGACCTTACCGCCGAAGGTCAGATGGATCTCGTGACCATTCTTCAGCTGAGCACGCTCTTCGCGGTTGAGCTCAACAGTGGGAGTACGGGCAATGATCTTGTTGCCTTCGACAGCCACGTGCAGATGCAACTCGGAGCCCATCATTTCGTTGACGAGAACGTTACCGTTGATGGTGTTGGGAGCAGCCTGATGCACCAGATCGATATGCTCGGGACGAACACCCAGCAGGATCTCACAGCTGCCGATGCCCTTAGCCCGCAGCAGTTCGCCGTTTTCGCCGTCCACTTCGATCTTGGCGCCGAAGGGAGTGACGAAGTATTTGCCGTTTTCAACGATCAGATTGGTGCGCATGATGTTCATCTTGGGCGCGCCGATAAACTCAGCGACAAACAGATTGCTGGGACGCTCAAAGACTTCCTCAGGGGTGCCGACCTGCTGAATGAAGCCGTCCTTCATAATGACGATACGATCGCCCAGGGTCATAGCCTCGGTCTGGTCGTGGGTAACATAGATGAAGGTGGTATCCAGCTGCTGACGGAGCAGAATGATCTCAGCACGCATCTGGTTACGCAGCTTGGCATCCAGGTTACTGAGAGGTTCGTCCATCAGGAAGACCTTGGAATCACGGACCATGGCGCGGCCGATGGCCACACGCTGACGCTGACCACCGGACAGAGCGCGGGGCTTACGCATCAGGTATTCGGAAATGCCCAGAACCTCAGCGGCGTGGGTGACGCGGTTATAGACCTCATCCTCGGGCACCTTCTTGATGCGCAGGGAGAAGGCGATATTGTCATACACGCTCATGTGGGGGTACAGAGCATAGTTCTGGAAGACCATGGCGATGTTGCGGTCCTTGGGCTGCAGGTCATTAACGACCTCGCCGTCGATCTCAACGGTACCACCGGAGATATCTTCCAGGCCTGCGATCATACGCAGAGTGGTGGACTTGCCGCAACCGGAGGGACCAACGAAGACGATGAATTCCTTGTCAGCAATATCCAGATTAAAATCGTGAACAGCGACGACGCTGTTATCATAAACCTTTTTGACATTGGTCAGTTTTACACTTGCCATATTCTCTTACTCCTTATCGATTATCCCTTGACGGCGCCGCCAGTGACACCCTCAACATAGTACTTCTGCAGGAACATAAACAACAGCGTTACGGGCAGAGCAACCAGAACACCACCGGCACAGAACTGGGTGTACATATAGGGGATCTGGTCTGCCGACAACCAGGTATTCAAACCGACAGCAACGGTCATACCTGCAACGGTATTGTTGGAGATGTAGCGTGCAAACACGAAGTCGCCCCAGGGACCCATGAAGGCGGACAGGATTGTATAAATGACGATAGGCTTAGCCAGCGGCAGAATCACACGGTAGAGGATCTGCATACGGGTGGCGCCATCGATACGGGCTGCCTCGTCCAGAGACTTGGGAATCGTGTCAAAGAAGCCCTTAGACACGTAGTAGCCCATACCGGAAGAAGCAATGTTTACCAGAATCAAGCCGGGAATGGCGTTGCCCTGGACAAAACCAACGTCCTTCAGAACATTGTACAGAATGATCATACCCAGCATGCCGGGGAACATGCCCAGGATCAGCATGAACTGCATCAAAGGCTTACGCATCTTGAAGCGGAAGCGGGACAGGGTGTAACTCATGCACAGCTGGATGATAGTCTGACCGGCAGCAGTGAACACAGCCACCAGGAAGGTGTTGATGTACCACTTCAGGAAGGGGCTGCCATCGGCAAACAGCTTCTGATAGTTCAGCAGGCCCCACTGGGTGGGCAGGATGTTACCGGACATACCGGTCTTCGTAGGATCGGATTCAAAGGACTGAAGCAGGATACATACGAAGGGGAACAGCCAGATCACGGTGATGATACCCAGCAGGATATAGATGAAAGTATTGGTAATGGCATTGGTAGCCTTGATACCCAAATGGCGCTTGGCCTGAGGAGGCAAGGTAGGCAGTTCACGTTTCTTACTCATTGGAAGTCCTCCTCATTCTTGGTAGAAGGCATGACATTATAGACGATCAGGGAGATCGCGGCAACCACTACAAATACGATGATGCCGATAACGGATGCCATATTGTATGCCGCGGCGGGGTTGGCCTGGGTGGTCATCTTAAACAGCCAGGTGATCAGCAGGTCGGTGTGGCCGGGGGTACCGGGAATACCGGTAGCTTCCAGATTGGTGGGGCCACCACCGGACAGCAGGAAGATAACGTTGAAGTTATTCATGTTGCCGATGAAGCTGGTCAGCAGATAAGGACCGGTGACGAACAGCATATAAGGCAGGGTGATCTTGGTATACTGCTGCCAGGTGTTTGCGCCGTCAACCTTGGCGGACTCGTACAGGTCAGCAGGAATGTTCATCAAAATACCGGTAGCCATCAGCATCAGGTGAGGAATACCGATCCAGATGTTAATGATAATGACCATCACGCGGGCCCAGGTCTTATCGGTCCAGAACGGCAGAATCTCTTTGATCCAGCCCCAATCCATCAGCAGACCGTTGACGATACCGTTGGCAGCGAACATCTTGGAGATATACAGCAGGGAGATGAACTGAGGAACCGCAATGGTCATAACCAGGCAGGTTCTCCAGAGCTTCTTGCCGCGGATGCCCTTCTTATTGATGATCATAGCAACAGCCATGCCCAGGAAATAGTTGGTGAAGGTTGCGAAGAAGGCCCAGATCAGAGTCCAAGCCAGGATCTCGCCCAGGGTAGCGCCATATCTGACATTACCCTCGCCCCAGGAAAGCATGGTATTCCAGTTGTCCATGCCGACCCAGTGGAACAGGTTGTTGATATAACCGTCGTTCAGAGAGTCATAGTTGGTGAAAGCCACCAGGATCATGAACACGATGGGCATAACGGTGAAGATCACAATGCCGGTCAGAGGCAGGGACAGCAGCGTTGCGTGGAACTTGTCGTCCACCAGGCTGCGCAGGTCTTCCTTACCGGATTTCAGCTTCTTGCCGGACTTGAGAATGCCTTCGGAAATTTTATTCTGCTTAATATTCAATCTCCAGGTGAAGATCAGCGCAAAGATGAAGAAGATCGTCAGAACGCCGTACAGCAGGATCTTGAAGGAATTGTCATGGTAAATGGTGGTATACTGGTCCAGGAACTCATCATAGATGTTCTTTTCCGGGCCCTGCTTACCAAGGGAAGGCAGCATGCTCAGCCAGTGAACGCCGCCAAAGATCATGTAAACAATAAACACGACCTGCATCAGCAGGAACATCACGCCACGCAGGATCTGGCCGCGGGCGATAGAGCCGAAGCCCATAACAAAATAGGAAACACGGGTTTTCCAGTCGCCTTCTTTGAAGGTGACAACAATGTCAACAAATTCAGCGGCAACCTTGCCAAAGAACTTGGCAATGGAAGCACCGATATTTTTAATACCGTTCCAGATTCCAGTGGGAATGCCAACAATGAGGCAAACCAGCGTATACAGGAAGCGGTGCCACTTGGGCAGCTTTAAGTATTCGAGATCGCTGTATCTTTTCATGTACATCCCTCTTTTAAGAAAAAGGGTCGGAGCCAAATGAACTCCGACCCTTTGTGGTTCTAATGTTTACTTAGTTGTGTATCAAAATTAGGCAGCGATCAGAGTGATAGCACCGGTGGTGGGGTTGAACACAACGTAGTAGGTACCGGCAGCCATACCCAGCTTAGCCAGGGAAGCGTTAGCGCCGTTGAAGGCGGGAGTGCCATCGTCGTTCATACCGTAGTTGTTGTCCCAGGACTTGCCCTGACGGACCTTGAACTCGTCGGTGTCGCCGATAGCGTAAGCCTCGTTGGACTTCCAGGTGCCGTCAGCCTGCTCAGTCATCAGCAGGTCAACATTCCAGCCGGATTCGCCGATGGTGCCGATAACAGTCCAAGCCTTCAGAACCTCGTCGGACATGGTGAACAGCTCGTTCATGGAGGTCTCGTAGTTGTTCAGAGCCTCGTCGATAGCCATGCCGTCCTTCAGAGAGGTAGCGATGACCTTAGCGATATCCCACCAGGAGCCGTGGATCTGGCCCTGAGGACGGGAGTAGTTGTTCTGCTGCATCAGAGCAGTCAGGTGAGGAGCAGCCTTAACAGCCTCGGAAGCCTGAGCGGCAACGTTGGAGGGGCCCCAACCGACAGCGTTGAAACGCTCCAGCTGAGCAGCCTCGCTGGTCAGGTACTGAGCCAGCTTGTCCAGAGCAGCAGCGCGGTTGGCATCCTGCTGGGGCTTAACACCCATCAGCTTGCAGCCGTTGAAGGAACCCAGGTGGTAGGACTTGCCATCAACAGTGAAGGAAGGCAGTTCAGCAATGCCCAGGTTGTCGCCCAGCAGGCCCTTAGCGTTCTCGTAGTTCCAGGTACCGGAAACAACAACGGCGGAGGGGATAGCGGCGTCAAAGTCAGTGGTGTTGCTGGAGTTGACATAGCACTTGGAGGTAACCAGCTTCTTCATACCCTCAGCAGCGATCTTACCAGCGTCGGAGTTGAAGTTGTCGTTGACGGAAATGAACTTTTCGCCAGCCTCGTCCATCTGCCACTCGGAAACACAACCGGTAGCGAAGAAGAAAGCGACGGTGTACCAGGAGTTCTCCAGCTCGAAGGAGAAGTTCTTGCCAGCAGCTTCACAAGCGGCAATGATCTCTTCCAGGGAGTCGATCTGATCCTCGGAGATGACGGACTTATCATAGTACATGAAGTAGCCGTTATCGGAGGTCAGGGGGTAGCCGTACAGAGCATCACCAGCGGTGACAGCGCCGACGGAAGCCTTGTCGTGGCTGTTCTTAACGATTTCGGTAGCACCCTTGCCCAGAGGCTTCAGAGCGCCAGCCTGGATCAGACGAGCGGTCTGGTCCTGAGCGAAGCAGAACAGGTCAGCGCCGGCTTCGACGTCCTGAGTCATGGAGCTAGCGGCGTCGCCTTCGCCAACAGGCTCAACGGTAGCGTTGAACTTGATGCCGTCGGTGTTGGTCTCGTTGAACTTAGCAATCTGCTGCTTAGTCAGCTCGACGATGTTTTCTGCGACCCAAACCTTGATCTCGATGCCTTCGTTGGCTTCTTCCTTCTTGCAGCCAGCGAAAATACCGAGGCACATGACCAGAGCCAGAACAAGTGCGAGATACTTTTTCATGGATTTTCCTCCTAAAATTATTCCGCATTTGCGGTTTTTTATATGGATTCCTGCACAAATACACGCTCCATTTCCCTTGCACGAAAAGCTGATCTTAATCAAGATTTTACGTTTCATG
Organism: Faecousia sp.; assembly: GCA_045638225.1. GTDB lineage: Bacteria > Bacillota > Clostridia > Oscillospirales > Oscillospiraceae > Faecousia. The sequence continues at coordinate 13,145 of JAZUAW010000072.1, forward strand.
CTATAAAAAACAAAGCGCACATTGGTGAAGCAATCTGCATGTAATAATATACTACCAATTCACAAAAAAGTCAAGAGTTTGCAATAACTTGTTTTTCACTTTGCACAAAAAATGCCTTACATCTGGGAGTTAAAAGCGGCATCATCGATCTTGCCCCAAGCACCATTTCCCTCCCCTGTACACTGGACATAAATGCCTGCAACGATGCTGTCGCCGTCGTTATATTCGATCGAGGAAATGGTGGCAGTATCCCAATTGCCGTAGGTAGTGATGTTCAACGGGGCCATATAGGCAACCTGGCCGTTGATCTTGACATAGGCATAGATATTCGTTGCGCCGCAATCGCCGCCCATGATGGAGATGGAGAATTTATAGGTTCCGGCTGTCAGATTTGTTACTTCCTGCTCCAGGGTGAAATTCACGGAATTGGTAGCCGCGCTCCAGAAATGGTAGTGCCAGGAGCCAGTCAGCGAGTCGGTGACCTTCTCTTCTACAAACAGCTCATCGGCATGGCCCAGTTCCGTCATGGTCCAGCCCGTCATGTCTCCCATTTCAAAACTGCTGTTTACCAGATAATTGTAAGCCACTACAGAAATGTAGGCATGGGCGGTCATGCCGTCGGCGGTACCGGTGATCTCATACTTCTGTTCGCCACCGTTTGCCATGGCAGCCAGCTGCTGCTCAGTCACATTCCATGTGACCGCTACAGCGCTACGGGTGCCGTCGGTCATAATAGCGTTGACGGTTTGGGGCAGCGAAATGGGTTTGCCAATATCGCTGACGATGTTTACATCCTCCAGCGCATCGGCCTTAACAGTGCCCGCATTGCCGAAGTGGACCAGATTGAAGATCCGCAAGGATTCCAGAGGCCGTCCATTGGCATCGAACATGGCCTGATTATCCACGGCGCAGCCACCGTAGTATTTTCCCGCGTCCTCCGGGTCATAGCCGGCGGCATAGGAGCTTGCCCATCCCGAACCGTATTTCTCCCATATTTGACTGTTTTCTTCCCAGGAGTTTTGGCCCACCGTGATCCAGGTGCCCTCCCAGTAGCATACGCCGATGCCACCGGGGATCTTGGAAACACATTCGATCACATCCCGCACAGCGTTGGCCTGTCCCTGCACCGTATAGGGATGGGTCTTGGACACAGAGCCGCCATCGGAAATGGTGTTGCCGCTGAAGTCGGTGTCTTCGCCGGTATAGGCATAGGAGGTCTCCACCACCATCACCTTTTTGCCGTATGTATTGTGGATATCCGTCAGCACAGTGGACAGATTGTCCAGCGTACCGTGCCAGTAGGGATAGTAAGAGGAAGCAAATACATCGTAATCGACCTGATAATAGTCCAGCTTGCTAGCGTAGGTGGCATAGCTTCCTGCCTTTTCCGGGTTCGCGAAATGGACAGCCACCATGGCATCCGGGAATACCTCACGGACAGCCTTGGAACCGGCGGAGAACAAATAGGCCATATTGAACCAAGTGGTTTCGCCGCACATGTGGCCGTTGGTCTCGTTGCCGATCTGCACCATGCCTACATCCACCTTGGCATCTTTGAGTTTGTTGAGGCAGTCCTTGGTGTAAGCATACAGAGCATCGGTCTTCTCCTCGATGGACATGCCCTCCCAGGCCTTGGGCTCCATCTGTTTGGCCGGGTCAGCCCAGAAATCGGAATAATGGAAATTCACCAGCAGTTTCATGCCGTATTTGGTGGCCCGCTTGCCGATCTCGATGGCGTTATCGATGTCGCAGTTGCCGCCGCCATAGCCATTGCCGTTGGCGTCGAAGGGATCATTCCAGATCCGCACACGGATGTAATTGACACCGGCCTCGGAAAGTGTCTGGAACACGTCTTGCTCCTGGCCGTCATAGTTATAGAACTTGACGCCGCTGGCCTCCAGCGCAGGCACACAGGACGCGTCCATGCCCATAATAAAGTCCTGAGAAAGATTCTCCACTTTCTGGACATACAAGTCAGAGCCCTCGATCTTGGTCAATGGCTTGCGCTGATTTTTCTTCTTACAGCCGGCAAATACACCGCAAACCATAATGGCCGCCATGGCGATACTGGTGATTTTTACGATTGATCTGAAATTCATAAAACTCTGCGCCTCCTTTACGCCAACATTATAGCATTTTGCTTTTGCGTTGTAAACAGTTGATTTTCATGGCAGAACATGGTATGATGAAGCAAAATTTCAGGAGGAACGCTATGAAGAAAAAGATACACCCATGCCCTGCTTTCCCCCATTTTATCCACGGTGCGGACTACAATCCTGAGCAGTGGATCCACGATAAGTCCATTTGGGACAAAGATATGGAACTGATGGAACTGGCAAATTGCAACGAAATGTCTGTTGGCATCTTTTCCTGGTCTACCCTGGAACCCAGAGAGGGTGAATATGACTTCTCCTTTCTCGATGAGATCATCGACAGAATCGACAAAAAGGGCGGCAAGGTCATTTTGGCCACGCCTTCCGGCGCACGGCCACACTGGATGGCCGACAAATACCCGGAGGTATTGCGGGTCAATGCCATGGGCCAGCGGATGGGCTTTTCTGCCCGGCACAATCACTGCTTCACCAGCCCCATCTACCGGGAAAAGGTTCGGCAGATGAATACAAAGCTTGCCCAGCGCTATGGCAAGCACCCGGCTGTTATCGCCTGGCATATTTCCAATGAATACAGCGGCGAATGCCACTGTGATCATTGCAAGCAGGCATTCCGTGATTTTCTGCGGGCGAAATATGGCGGCAATATTGAAAATCTGAACCGGGCTTACTGGACCACTTTCTGGAGTCACACCTACGATTCCTTCGATCAGATCGATCCGCCCGGCCCTATGACGGAATCGGGCACCCATGGCCTCAATCTGGACTGGCATCGTTTCGTGACAGCACAGACCATGGATTTCATCAAACATGAGGTAGCACCCATTCGGGAGCACAGCCCCCAACTGCCGGTGACTATCAATATGATGTATGAGTTTTACGATTTGGACTATCACAAGGTTGCGGATGTGATCGATTTTGCTTCCTGGGACTCTTATCCCGAGTGGCACAACGGCGACGACGCTGTGATCGCCCAGAAAGCCGGCTTCTGGCACGATCTGTACCGCAGCTTGAAGCAAAAGCCGTTCCTGCTGATGGAGAGCACCCCCAGCGGTGTCAACTGGAAGCCTTATAACAAGCCCAAGCGTCCCGGCATGGATGTGCTGTCCAGCATCCAGGCGGTGGCCCATGGCAGCGACTCGGTGCAGTACTTCCAGTGGCGCAAGAGCCGGGGTTCTTCGGAGAAATTCCACGGCGCTGTGGTGGGTCACGATGGCACAGCGGATACCAGAGTTTTCCGTGGAGTACAAAAAACCGGGGCAATTTTGAAGGAAATTGACGAAATTGCCGGCACTGTCACAGAAGCCAAGGCGGCTGTGATCTTCGATTGGGAGAACATGTGGGCGCTGGACGATTGTCAGGGCTACGCCAATGCAGGCAAGAAGTATTTTGAGACCTGCTACAGCTATCACAACGAATTTTGGAAGCGGGGCATCGATTGCGACATCATATCCCGTCATGCGGACCTGTCCAAATATAAGATCGTGGTAGCCCCCATGCTGTATATGGCCGAGGAGGCAGTTGCCCGGAATTTGGAAGCCTATGTGAAAAACGGCGGCACCCTCTATGCCACCTACATGCTGGGCACAGTGGATGAACATGATCTTTGCCATTTGGGCGGTATTCCCGGCGGTGTTTTAAAGGATGTATTCGGCCTCACCGCCGAGGAGATCGATGTGCTCTACCCCGCTGAGGTGCAGCAGGTGGAATTGGATGGGAATACCCATGAGGTGGTGGACTATTGCGAGATTTTGCGGCCATCCACCGCCAAGCCCTTGGCAATCTATGCCGATCAGTGGTACGCAGGCTCCCCTGCCGTCACCGTCAATGCCTACGGCAAGGGCAAGGCCATTTATCAGGCATGCCGAGACCTGGGCAGTATCAAGGATGCCATTTTCCATAAGGTGCTGTCGGAAATCGGTCTTTCCTCCCCTGTTCTTGCACCTGTTCCCCATGGGGTGACGGCCCACAGCCGCACAGACGGAACACGCACTTACCTCTTCGTGGAAAATTACAGCCAACAAGCCGTTTCCGTGGCCCTCAGAGAGTCTATGGAGAATATGCTCACCGGCGAAACAGAAAAAACCGCAGAGCTTACGCCCTACGGTTTCCAGATCTATCGCACGATTATATAACATGCAGGGGAAAGGTAATGCCTTTCCCTGCTCTATTGGAACGGGAATTGATCGCTTGATCTCAAGTCAAAAAGAAGGCCGGGGTGTACCCGGCCTTTCTGTTTACTTAGGATAGCCGTCGGGGTTTTTGCTCTGCCAATTCCAGGTATCGAGGCACATCTGCTCGATGCCGTACTGGGCCTGCCAGCCCAGTTCTTCCCTGGCCTTCTTGGGATCGGCCCAACACGCGGCGATGTCACCGGGTCTGCGGGGATCGATCACATAGGGCAGCTGCTTGCCGCAGGCCTTCTCAAAGGCATGAAGAACCTGCAGAACGGAATAACCGTTACCAGTACCCAGATTGTACACCACCAGACCGGGGGCCTCCATCAGCTTCTGCAGGGCCTTAACATGGCCGCATGCAAGATCCACCACGTGGATATAGTCCCGAACGCCGGTGCCGTCGGGAGTGGGATAATCGTCACCGAAAACATGGAGCTTTTCCAGCTTGCCTACGGCGACCTTGGCGATATAAGGCACCAGATTATTGGGAATGCCGTTGGGATCTTCGCCGATGAGGCCGCTGGGGTGGGCGCCGATTGGGTTAAAGTAGCGCAGAAGGGCCACATTCAGCTGAGGATCCGCAGCGCAGCAATCCATCAGAATGCGCTCGGTAAAAGCCTTGGTGGTGCCATAGGGGTTGGTTGTGCCGCCTACGGGAAAATCCTCGGTGATGGGCACAGTGGCAGGGTCACCGTAAACCGTGGCAGAGGAGCTGAACAGGAAGTTCTTACAGTTGTAATTGCGCATGACATCCAGAATATTCAGGGTGCAGCCCAGATTATTGGAATAATATTCAATGGGCTTTTTGGTGCTCTCGCCCACTGCCTTGTAAGCGGCGAACTGGATAACAGCTGTAATATCGCCGCATTCCCGGAAAATCTGCTCCACGTCCTCCCGCTTGGTCATATCCGCCTCATAGAAACGGAAATCCTTGCCGGTGATCTGCTTCACACGCTCCAGAGCAGCGGGGCAGGAATTGTAGTAATTGTCGGCCACAACGATGTCGAAGCCGGCATTCAGCAGCTCCACACAGGTATGGCTGCCGATATATCCGGCGCCGCCGGAAACCAAGATTGCCATCTCATGTCCTCCTTATTTTACGCTCCGCAGGAAACGCAGGAATCCTTCCCTGCCGTGGCCATCGAGCTTGTATACGCCGGCGTCTTCCAGAACCTGCGCGAAGATCAGACCCACTTCCTTTTGCAGGATGGGCGTCACATTTTCTTCGGTAAACCTATAGTTCTGCCGCAGGTATTGGACCCACTGGCCATGTTTTTCGATGTTTTCGCCAAATTCTGCCACGGGTTTGTGGGAAATCAGCGCCTCAGCCAGCTCAGCCAGCTCAGCCTTCAGGCGGCTGGGCAGAACAGCAAGGCCCATCACTTCAATCAGGCCGATATTTTCCTTCTTGATGTGGTGCAGCTTTGCGTGGGGATGATAAAGACCCAGAGGATGCTCCTCGGTGGTCAAATTATTGCGCAGCACCAGATCCAGTTCGTACTGATCGCCACGCTTGCGGGCAATGGGCGTGATGGTATTATGGGGCACGCCATCGGTATGGGCGTAGATTACGCAATCGGGATCGGAGTATTCTCTCCAATTGTTCAGAATCTTATCCGCCAGCTCCACAAGTCGGTTATCGTCGCTGCAGGCAATGCGGATGCAGCTCATGGGCCAGTGGACGATGCCGGCAGAAACATCTTCAAAGCCGGGGAAGGTCCAGCTGATCTCGATGGGAGCCCGCTCCATGGCAAAGCTATAGCGGCCGCCCTGGAAGTGATCGTGGCTGAGAATGCTGCCGCCTACGATGGGCAGATCCGCATTGGAGCCCACGAAGTAATGGGGAAACGCCTTTACAAAGTCCAGCAGCTTGCGGAAGGTAGCCCCCTCGATCTTCATGGGGGTGTGCTGAGAATTGAAAACGATGCAGTGCTCATTATAGTACACATAGGGACTATACTGCATGCACCAATCGCTCTGATTGATGGTAATGGGAATCACCCGATGGTTATGACGGGCAGGATGGTTCATGCGGCCGGCGTAGCCCTCATTTTCCACGCACAGCTGGCATTTGGGGTAACCGCTTTGGGGCGCGTTCTTTGCCGCCGCGATGGCCTTGGGATCTTTTTCGGGTTTGCTGAGATTGATGGTGATATCCAGCTGCCCATAGGGGGTATCTGTGACCCACTTCTGATCCCGGGCAATGCGGTCACGGCGGATATAATTGGAGTCATTGCTTAGCTTATAGTACCAATCGGTTGCAGCCTGGGGATCGGCGGCATACTTTTCAGAAAAGGTCTGCCGCACCTGACTGGGCCGGGGCATGAGGCAATCCATTAAGGCAGTGTCGAACAGGTCCCGGGCGGTCTGATTATCCTCGCAGACACCCCGGGCCACCGCGTCATCCGTCAATTTTTCCAAAAGTTCATGCAGAGCCATGGGCGCACAGCCGGAAGGCAGAAATTCGTCCAGCTTCATCACAGAAAGCAGACGGTTGAAAGTATATACCCGGTCATCCTCGGGCAGCAGCCCGGTGTCCAGACCGTATTGGATCAGTTGATTCAGCATGGTATCTCCTTATGCCATGCGCAGGCCGCCCACAGGACGGATCACCATCACACTACAGGTGTTTTCGCCAAGCACAGCTTCCAAGCGGGCCTTGAAATGATCCAGCATATCCACAGGAACAAAGGCCTGCACCGTGCCGGCAAAGCCACCGCCGTGAACGCGAACAGCACCACGGTTGCCCAGAATCTCTCTGGCAAGGGCGATGGTCAGAGCTACGGCCTGCTGCTCTTTATAGCCAGCGGGGGTAATATTCTGCAGATACTCCCAGCTGGAATGGGCAGAGGCCTGTTCCAGCCTCAGGAAAGTATCGATGTCGCCATCTTTGATGGCCTTGACCTGCTGGGGCACACGGTCATTCTCACGGAAGAAATGGAGGGCTCTGAGTACAGCCCGGTCACCCAGATCCTTCCGGCATTTTGCCATATTTTCGAGGAAAACCGGGAACGGAACATCCCGCAGCACTTCCCTGCCGCAGAGCTTGGCAACCGCCTTGCACTCGCCGGGGATGGCGGCATATTCGTCGGTCAAATCGGCATGATCAGCGCCGGAATCGATGATGCACAGCGCATAGCCCATCTTCTGCAGATCAAAGTCGATCTGCTCGACAATGGGTGCGGCAGGATCGGCAAAGTCGATGGCCACGGCGCCGCCGACACTGCAGGCCATCTGGTCCATCAGACCGCAGGGCTTGCCGAAGTAAACATTTTCCACCCACTGGCCGATCTGGGCGATCTTGATGGGGCTGACCTTCTGTTCGCCCATGAACAGATCGTTGAAAATCGTGCCCAGCAGCACTTCAAAGGCGGCAGAGGAGCTGACACCGCTGCCCTTGGGCACATTGGAGATCATGGCGATATCAAGGCCGCTGAGCTTGGCGCCCAGATCATGGAATGCGGCGCAGGTGCCACGCAGGATGGAGATGCTGGTGTTTTCTTCATCTTCCCGCTTTTGCAGATCGGTGATGTCAACACAAATGATGTCATAGCCCTCGCTTTGCAGGCGGATCTGCCCCAGTTCATTGGGGGCAACGGCGGCAAGAATATCCATATTCACAGAGCCTGCCAGCACGCAGCCATGCTGATGGTCGGTGTGGTTGCCGCCCAGCTCGGTTCTGCCGGGTGCGCTAAAAAGTGCGCCGGTGGCATGGTCGCCAAAGGCGGCCTGCAGATTGGCGAGAACCTTTTCATAGCGGGCGGCAAACTGGGGTGCGCTCTCTTCCTTGCAGCCGTAGAGGCGGCACAGAGCCTCGGTAGAGATTTTCAGATCGGAAATGGGTAACATAGGTGTTCCTCCATAAGCTTTCATAGGGCGGCATGCGCCGCCCTTAGATGGTAAAGTTTTCAAAAATGGGAATCCAGCCTTCTTTTACGGCTGTGTCATATTCTTCCCTTGTGCGGATGGTCCAGCTGACGCCGGCCACGCCCATGACCTTACGGCAGATATCCGTGCCGAAGGTCTTGCGGTCGGCATATTGATAGGCAATGAAGTCGGGCCGGACGCAGACATTGCTGATATGATAGGTCAGCGCCCATTTTAGGATGCCGGGAACTTTCAAAGGCTTGCCCATCCAGTTTTCCGACAGCTGTCCCCGGCAAATATCGGGCCGGTTTCGACGCAGCCAGATAATGGCTCTGGGGTCGAAGGACTCCATGCAGTATACGCCCCGATAATTGTCGAGCATGGCGCAGGCCTTGCGGCACAATTCGCCCTGGTTGCCATCGACGCATTTGAGTTCGACAATCAGGGGCGCTTTTCCGTCATACAGCGCCAGCACATCGGAAAACAGCGGAATGGTCTGGTCTGTGCCTGACAAATGGTAGTTCTCCAGCTCCGCAGCCGTCAGATCCTCGATGCGCACATCGGCTCCGGCTACCCGCTGGAGGCTGCTGTCGTGAATCACGGCCAGGTTGCCGTCTTTCATCAGATGGATATCCAGCTCGATGCCGTAGCCTGCTTCCAGAGCGGCACGGAAGGCCGCCATGGAGTTTTCCGGCTTCGCGGCGTCATGGAGGCCACGGTGGGCGAAGTTCCATTTCTTCAGTTCCGTCAGCACCGGATGGCCCGTTCTGCCGCCAATGAGCAGCAGATACAGGCATCCGATGGCAATGAGAAAGAAAATAATCGCAAGAATGATCATAGAATGTCCTCAGTAATTGTATGCCATGGCGCGCAGGGTTTAATCGTTATCCAGCGCTTCCAGACCCTTCTTTGCCTCGGGCTTGGCATCACCGTGACGGACGAAGAACATGGTCACAAAGGCGAGGCCGGCGAAAATGGCGGCATAGGGGAACAGCACGGTCATACCCAGACCCTCCACACGCATCATGGCGCCGGAGAGCATGGGGGTCACGATCTGGGCGGACATGGAGGCGGTGTAATAGTAGCCGGTATACTTGCCGATGTCGCCACCGCTGCACATTTCCACTACCATGGGGAAGGAATTGACGTTGATGGTGGCCCAGCCGATGCCTGCCAGTGCAAAGAGAATATTCATCACCAGCACGGAGCTGCCGGAGCGCAGGAAGGATGCGGCGGCAAAGGCGGCGGTCAGCATCACAACACCGGCCAGAATGGTCTTCTTACGGCCGATCTTGGAGGCGACGATGCCGGCGGGCAGATAGGACACGATGGCGGCGCCCTGGGCGATCAGCAGGGTCATATTATAGTCCATATTCAGCACGTTGCTGGCATAGACGGAATACTTGGAGGTAACGGCATTATAACCGAAATACCACAGGGCCACGGAGGCCAGGATCAGCAGCAGGCTGCGGATCTCCCCACCGGAGAGCTTGCGCACATTCTTCTTATCCTTCTTGGACTTGTCCTCGTCCTCCTCAATGCCCAGCATGCGGCTCCGGTCCTGCATTTCCTCGGCCCACTTCTTCTCCTTGACCTGCCACAGGAAGATGGCCAGGGCACCCAGCATCAGCAGGGTGATCACCAGATAATACAGGGTATAGCTCATCAGCTGATTGCGCACAGCGGAGGTGGCGAAGGCATTGCCCAGCAGCAGCACGAGGATGCCGCCGGCGGTACCCATCAGATTGATGACGGCATTGGCCTTGGAGCGCAGGGGCTTGATGGTCACATCGGGCATTAGCGCCACAGCGGGGCTGCGGAACAGGGCCATGGCGATCAGCACGACGAACAGGATCACCACAAAGAACACCATGGGTGTCTTATTGGCGGCGGTGCGGTCAGCGGCGTAGCCTTGACGGGCAGGCACCACAAAATCCGTAAATTCCTTATTGGTCACAAACTTGGTGGACTTCTTACCCGCCAGCACATCGTTAAAATCGTCGATCTGCTGCTGGGTCAGGCCTTCGGTGAAGATATAGCCCTTGCCGTCCACACTGCGGATCAGCAGGCCGGAATTGTAGATCTTACGCAGCAATACCTGCGCATCCTTGTCCTTGACCTTGGCGATGAGGGCATCAAACTGGGCCGTATCGTAGGCGGACAGATTCACAGCGCCATCGTCGGTAAAGGCAATGTCGGCATTGACCTTCTTCATAATGGCCAGAGGATCGTCGATATTCAGCACTTCATATTCGCTGACGATGGAAACGAATTGCTGCTTATCGGGATAGCGCACCTTCAGATAGAAGGTATCGCCCTCGGGGGTCATCAGTTCCTTGTCCTTCTGGCTGTCGTAGATGATGGACATGGCGGAAGGATCGTCCTGCTTGGCAACATCGGAGATATTCTTCAGCTGGGCAGTGTCAGCAAAGGACAGCAGGAGCAAAGCAACGGCGGCCACAATGGTGCCGATGGTAATGAAAGGGGTACGCTTGCCGTACTTATTTCCCAGACATTTGTCGGAGATAGCGCCGAACAGAGGCAGCATGAACACAGCCAGAATATTATCCAGCGCCATGATCACACCGGACCAGAACTGGTCCATGCCGAATTTGTTGGTCAGGATCACGGGAATGGTGGCGTCATACGCCTGCCAGAATGCGCTGATCAGGAAGAACGCAAAACCGACCAAAATGGTACGCTTGTAATTGAGCTTCATAGGAAAGCCTCCTTTGCCGATTTGCCATAATGTGGCAGATTACCTCATATTATAGCGCAAAGAAACACAATTGTCCAGTAGGAAATGACAAAATGTTACAAGTCTGCACACATGCACACATGGTACACATTTTTGTGGGTTATATTATTTTATTGTAGACGTTACGCCGCTTTCGTTGCGGGTCAATCCAGAATCCTTATGCCGCGGAAGCCTCGGGCATATTTTCCGCCGTCTATGGGCACATGGTTCATATACTCCAGATTCAGCTCGATGGAATGCTCCCGCAGATAGGCGCTGAAGCTGCGCTCTGCCAAGGGCAGCAGGGCATTGTCCCGGCACCAGTTTTCGTAGACCCGATACAGCTGCCTTGAAGATGTCTTTGCCTGAAAATCAAAGGAGATGTAGCCCACCGAGGCCAAAAACTCAGGGATATTATTCCCCTCGGATTGGGCTTTTTGCAGGTTTTCCATCGCCTCCAGACTGAGGGTGAACTGCCAGTTTTGCCCAATCAGCCGCATAAGCCCCTCCAAACACCAGAAAAAGATGGCATCCCGCTCCGCCTTCAGCTTTTCGCTGAGGTAGGGATCATCCATTCGGTTGGGGTCTCTGGGCAGGGCTTTGAGAATGATCTGTCGGCGGAAAAAGCCGTAACTGCGGTCATGCAGCGCCCGTAGCATACCATTGCCAAAGGCGATGATGCGGGCGGTCAGCAGACCCTGATAGCTCTGCTCCCCTTTTCGCTCCAAATCCATGGGCTCCTCGGCGGTGATGATGGATTTGATGTAATTGGTAGAATGCAGCGCCTCCATCTTCATATCGTCATCCACCATCACCAATAAATGCTGCAGATCCGCCCGGGCAAAGGGGCTGCGCTCTATCTTGTCGATGGAGCCGAAGGACAGATTGTTGCCGAAGATGGCCTTCATCACGATGCCAATGCGGCTCTTGCCCTCACCGCCCTGTCCTGTGATCATAAGCATTTTCTGGGCCTTGGTGGTGGGCACAAGGCAGTAGCCCATGTATTCCTGGAGGGTGCGGATATCGATGGGGCTTAGCAGCTGGTCCAGAAATTCCAGCCAGGCTGTGGGCTCGCTGTAAGCATCGGGGTAGGCCGCCGCCAGCCGATGTCGGCAGACCTGCTTCCGGGGTGTAAAACCGGTCCGCAGATCCAATGTGCCGTTGGCCAGATGGATCAGCCATGGATCCGGCAGCAGCGGGTCCTCGCTGCACTGCATGCGGATGGTGCGGCAGATGCTGTCGACCCGTCTTGCGATCTCGCTTTTGACATGATTCTGAAGCTTTTCAAAGATCATGCGCTTGAGCTGCCAATGATCGGTGAAGCGACCCTCTTTGGTAAACAGAGCGCCGTCGCAGACCACCATCTCATTCTCCCGCAAAAACTCCTGCACGAAGGCCACTTCATCCATCTTATTTCCGCTGAGCCATTTGGGGGTATTTGTTTCCATATTCATAAAACCTCTCCTTTCCTTGGTTTCACCCATAGCAAAAAAAGAGGCTCCGGTTGCACGTATGTATGCAACCGGAGAAAAAATATTTATATGACCCAAAATAATGTGTACCATGTGTGCATGTGTGCAGAAAACCAATTTGGGATTGACGGCAACGGAGGGCAAGATAAGGGTTTGAACAGAAAAGGAGGGGCAATGCCCCTCCCCTGCTATCGGATTGTTCAGGCCAGCAGTGCCTTATGGAACACCTTCTTGCCCTTGCGGATCTTCACGCCATCACGGAGCATCTGCTCGGTGACGGTGAAGGTTGCGGCAGGCACTTTCTCGTCGTTGACGAACACGCCGCCCTGCTCCACAAGCTGTCTTGCCTGCTTGTTGGAGGGTGCCAGACCACAGGCCACCATCAGATTCAGAATGCCGATCTTGCCCTCAACCAGCTTGTCAGCGGTGATCTCGGTGGTGGGCATATCTGCATCGCTGCCGCCCATGAACAGAGCCTTGGCAGAAGCCTGTGCCTTGGTGGCCTCTTCTTCGCCGTGAACCAGCTTGGTCAGCTCGAAGGCCAGAATCTCCTTGGCGGTGTTCAGCTGGGCATCTTTCCAGTCTGCCATCGCATCGATTTGCTCCAGAGGCAGGAAGGTCAGCATGCGGATGCACTTGAGCACATCGGCGTCCTACACATTCCGCCAGTACTGGTAGAAATCGTAGGGGCTGGTCTTATTGGGGTCCAGCCACACGGCACCGCTGGCGGTCTTGCCCATCTTCTTGCCCTCGGAATTGAGCAGCAGGGTGATGGTCATGGCCTGGGCATCCTTCTGGAGCTTTCTACGGATCAGCTCGGTGCCGCCCAGCATATTGCTCCACTGGTCGTTACCGCCGAACTGCATATTGCAGCCGTAGTGATTGTACAGGTAGTAGAAGTCGTAGGACTGCATGATCATGTAGTTGAATTCAAGGAAAGAAAGGCCCTTTTCCATGCGCTGCTTGTAGCACTCGGCACGGAGCATATTATTGACGGAGAAGCAGGCGCCCACTTCCCGCAGCACATCCACGTAATTCAGGTCCAGCAGCCAGTCGGCGTTGTTGACCATCTGAGCCTTGCCCTCGCCGAACTCGATGAACCGCTCCATCTGCTTCTTGAAGCAGGCGCAGTTGTGGGCGATGGTCTCCTTGGTCATCATAGAGCGCATATCGGTACGACCGGAGGGGTCGCCGACCATGGCGGTGCCGCCGCCGATGAGGGCGATGGGCTTATTGCCGGCCATCTGCAGACGCTTCATCAGGCACAGAGCCATGAAATGGCCCACATGCAGAGAGTGGGCGGTGGGGTCAAAGCCGATGTAGAAGGTGGCCTTGCCGTTGTCGATCATCTCGCGGATCTCTTGTTCGTTTGTTACCTGTGCAATCAAGCCACGGGCAACCAGTTCATCATACAGTTTCATTATCGTTTCCTCCTAAGATTTGATTTTCGGACGGAGGAACAAAATAAGCCCCCTGTCCATTTCGGACAGAGGGCGTAATCAACGCGGTACCACCTCTGGTTCACCAACACCTCACGATATTGGCCTCACGGTGTCCAACAACACCTCTCGCTATTTCGGGCGAACCCGTCTTTTCCTACTGCAAATTTCAGAAAAGCCACTCCGGGAGGTATTTCAGCGGAATTTTCCCACTGCCTTGCACCAACCGGCAGCTCTCTGGCGGAAAAAGACCCGCATACTTGTTCCCATCACTGTGTTGCGGATATGGTAGCAAATATTATGGATTTTGTCAAGAACTCATTTCGATTTCAATAATCTATCAAAGGGCTCAGTAAATTCCGGTTCATCGTACTGCACCACAATGCAGCCGTAAACCTCCCATCTCTGCCAAGAGGGGTCGCCGAAGATCACTGAGAACAGCCCCATCATTCCGGGGTGATAATATTCCTTTTTGTAGGCTTTGGCTTGCTCCGGTGTTTCGAAAATGGAAAAATATATGTAGTCACCATCCGGATGATTGGCCTGAACATAGGCAATTTCGCCGTAATCAAGGGGTTCGTCATAGACATCCGTCCAAACACTGTAACCAGCATCCTTATATGCGGCTACAATCTCCTCGCGGCTGATATCATTCCCTTTTCCGGAGCAGCCACCAAGCAAGATAACGACCAGAAGGGAAATCATAATGATCCTAAAGCGTTTCATAAAACCTCCTTGTCTGAGGATGACAGAGCGACAGATTTATGTGCACAGCATTTCCTCGGCGCTCTTGAGGGTGGTTTCGGTGATCTGGGCGCCGCCGATGATGCGGGCCAGCTCTTTCTTGCGGCCCTCCAGATCCAGATGCGTGACGGTGGTATAGGTGCGGCCATCCCGCTCATTCTTGGCGATCAGCAGATGGGTATGGGCCAGCGCCGCCATCTGGGGCAGATGGGTCACACAAAGCACCTGCTTGTGCTTGGCCACGCTGCGCAGCTTTTCGGCCACCTTTTGTGCCGCCCGGCCGGAAACGCCGGTGTCCACCTCGTCAAAGATCAGGGTATTGACCTGATCCTTTTCCGCCAGCACATTCTTCATAGCCAGCATAATTCTGGCCAGCTCGCCGCCGGTGGCCTCCTTGCTCATGGGCTTCAGTGCCTCGCCGGCGTTGGCGGACATATAGAAGGAAATGGCGTCAGCGCCGTTGGCCGTCAGCTCCAGCTCCGTAAAATTGCATTGAAACTGCACCCGGGGCATATCCAGCTGGGCAAGCTCCGTCAAAATCCGATCAGACATCTTTTCTGCCGCCAATTTTCGGGAATTGCGCAAGGCAAGGGCGGCATCCCATGCGGATTTTTCCGCTTTCGCCAGTTTGCCCCTCAAACGGGTCAGAATATCGTCGTTAAACTCGATTTCCTCCAATTCCTGCTGGGCCTTCGACAGATAATCCAGAATATCGGCACAGCTTGCGCCGTATTTGCGGCGAAGCCTGTGGATCTTGTCCAGGCGGGACTCGATCTGCTCCAGCTCGTCGGCGGAGTAGCTCAGTTCATCCCGGGCGTCCCGAATTTCTTCGGCAGCGTCCTCCAGCTGGTAGCGCAGCTCCACGATCCGCTCGCAGATACCGCTGAAACCATCGGTATAGCGGCCCAGCTTGGTCAGTGCCCGCTCCGCTTGGGAAAGCAGGGATGCGGCACCGTCAGAGTCCTCGCCGCCATAGAGGCATTCTACAGCCTCGTCCAGTCCATCGGACAGCTTTTCCGCATTTTGCAGCAGCTTGCGGCGTTCTTCCAGCACCTCGTCCTCCCCTGCTTCCAGATTCGCTTTGGAAATCTCCTCAATCTGGTAGCGCAGGGTCTCCATGCGGCGCAGTTTTTCGCTCTCGTCCATGGTCTTTTTGTCGATTTCACGGCGCAGGGTCGACACTGCATGGAATTTCTCGACATAATCGGCAAAAAGGGCCTCATGTCCGGCAAAGGCATCGAGAAATGACAGATGATTTTCCTCATCAAACAGCGTGGCGCTGTCGTGCTGGCCGTGGATATTGATCAGCTGAATGCCCAGCTTATGCAGAATGGAAACAGTAACCGGCACGCCGTTGACCCGGCAAATATTCTTGCCGTCCAGATAGATTTCCCGATGGATCATGGTCTCGCTGTCGTATGGCACCCCATTGTCCTGAAACCATGCAAGCTGGGGCACATCCGTAAACACCGCCCGGACAGAGGCCTTGGCAGCGCCGGTACGGATCATATCCCGGTAGGCTCGCTGACCCAAAATAGCGGAGATGGCATCGATTACGATGGATTTACCCGCGCCGGTCTCACCGGTGAGGACATTGAAGCCGGCATCGAAGCTGATGTCGGCAGATTCGATCACCGCGATATTTTCAATATGCAGAAGACGCAGCAAGGGTATCCCTCCTTGTTAACCCAATTGTTTTTTGATCTCGCCGCAGAAGGCAGCGGCGGCGTTTTGATCCCGCATGATGATCAAAACCGTATCGTCACCGGCGATGGTGCCCAAAATAAAGCTCATGTGCATGGCATCCACGGCGGTTGCCGCTGCGCCGGCAAGACCGGGCAGCGTATGGATGACCACTTGATTGAAGGCGTGATCATAGCCGGTGATGCCCTGCTTCAAAATGGAATTCAGCCGGCTTGAGAAAGTGCCGGTAACGCCTTTGGATGCGGAAGCATACCGATATGTGCCAAACTTGGTCATCTCCTTAACGATATTCAGTTCCTTAATATCACGGGAAATGGTGGCCTGTGTACAAATAAAGCCTGCCTGCTGCAGCGCTTCCTGCAGCTGCTCCTGCGTCTGTATATCCCGGGTACTGACGATCTGCAGGATCATGGCATGTCTCTTCGATTTCATAACTACCTCCGTCAGTACTGGGTAAACTTATTGCGGATCACATCGTAAAAGCTGCAGTTATTCAACCGAATCAGTTGTGTCTGCTTCTGAGACTTACGAACCGTGGTCACATCGCCCATGGAAAGCTTGATGGCCTTGCCGCCGTCGACCGACAGATAGCCGTTACGACGGGCATTGCGGGTCAGTTCCAATGTGATGACCCGTTCCGGCGACGCAACGATGCACCGGCTGAGGAAATCGTGGGCGCAGATGGGGGTGATCAGCATGCTCTGGGCATCGGGCTCCACAATGGGGCCACCGGCAGACAGATTGTAACCGGTAGAGCCGGTGGGGGTCGCCACGATCACACCGTCGCCGCCGCATTCCATGGCCTGCACACCGTCACAGCTTACGCTTAAGTGGACAATCCGGGCCACAGCGCCCTTGGTGATGACCGCATCGTTGAGGCAAAGCTCATGGAAGATAATGTTGCGGTCACGCTGAACGGTGACATCCAGCATCATCCGCTTGTCGATGGTAAAATCATCGGTGGCCAGTCGGCGCAGCTGCTCCAGCTCCGTGCTCTCCAGCTCTGCCATGAAGCCCATGGTACCGATATTGACGCCCAGAATGGGCACCTCATACCGGGTCGCCATTTTGGCCATGTGCAGGATCGTACCATCACCGCCAAAGCAGATCACGCAGTCGGCATCCTGAATCTCCCGATCCAGCCGGGTAAAATTCAGATCCCGGGGCAGATCGTAGGTACGGTCGATGTCAAAAGGCAGGCACAGCCTTACATCCACACCGGCGTCTTTGAGTATGTCCATTGCCTGCCGCACGGTGGAAAAATTCTTATCCCGATAGGGATTGGGTGTCAAAATGACTTTCTTCATAGTTTATACCTTCAACGTTTCATGGGCTTGGGTTACGATGGCTTCCGTATCCGGCTGGATACCGGCTGCATCCGCCAGCGTCAGATGGGCCAAAAATTCAATATTTCCCTCCGGGCCCTTCACGGGAGAGAAGGTCAGACCCAGAATGGTAAAGTTCAGTTTGTTTGCCAGAGCGATGAAGTTATCCAGCACCATCTTATGGATCTTGGGGTCACGGACAACGCCCTTCTTACCCACATGGTCCTTGCCGGCTTCAAACTGAGGCTTAATCAGGCAGAGCACCTGACCTGCCTCCGGCTTCAAAAGGGTCTTGATGGTGGGCAGCACGATCTCAAGACCGATAAAGCTGACGTCAATGACGGAAAGATCCAGGGCCTCGCCCAGATCTTCCGGGGTCACATAACGAATATTGGTCCGCCCCATGACAACCACACGCTCGTCGGAGCGGATCTTCCAATCCAGCTGGCCGTAGCCCACATCGATGGCAAATACCTTCTTTGCGCCCTGCTGCAGCAGGCAATCGGTAAAGCCGCCGGTGGAAGCGCCGGAATCGGAGCACACATAGCCTTCCGGCTTCACGCCGAAGTCACGCAATGCTTTCTCCAGCTTCAGACCGCCCCGGCTCACATAGGGGCAGGTCTCGCCACGGACTTCGATGGCAACAGTTTCTTCATAGGATACGCCGGGCTTATCCGCCTTCTGACCCTCCACATAGACAAGGCCTGCCATAATGATGGCCTGTGCCTTGGACCGGGTATCGGCATAGCCCTGCTCGGTCAGCAGTACATCCAGTCTTTTCTTATTTTTCATGCCGTACCTCCATAAATTTATGTGCTAGAGAAAGGCTGTCCAAACCATGTCGGCGATACAGGGATGCCAGATCGCCATGGGGCACATTCTCACGGCCCAGATCCTGCACCGCAATGGATGTGCCGGGCATTTGATTGGACAGTTGCCAGGCCAGAGATTCGCCAACGCCGCCAATGGCCTCTTCCGCAATCAGAATACGCCGTTGTCCGGCCAGTGCGGTTGCCAGTTCTTCAACAGGCAGCGGAATGATCCCTGCCATGCGAACAACAGATACCGAGATCCCCTGCTCTGCCAGCCGATCGGCTGCCGCAAGGGCCTCGTTGACCAGGGTGCCATAGGTAACAATGGCGCCGTCTTTGCCCTGCCGGTGGATCACCACAGATTCGTCGCTATGCCAGACGGGATTGGCAAAAGGCAGGTCGCCGCCTCGCGGATAGCGAACAGCCACCGGGCCTGTGCAGCTGCTGACAGCCCATCGCAGCATATCTTTCAGCTCTGCCGTGTCCGCAGGGCAAAGCACCTGCAATCCCTGGGCCTGACGCAGGAAGCCCACATCATAAATGCCGTGGTGGGTCTCTCCATCTTCGCCCACCAAGCCAGCCCGGTCAACGGCCAGCACCACATGCAATCTCAGCATGGCAATATCCTGCAGAATCTGGTCGTAGCCACGCTGCAGGAAGGTGGAATACAGCGCCACAACAGGGGTCATCCCCTGCTTGGCAAGGCCACCGGCCATGGATACGGCATGCTCTTCCGCAATGCCCACATCAAAGGTGCGGTTGGGATTGCGCCGCATAAATTCCAGTAGTCCCGTTCCATCGGGCATAGCGGCGGTAATGGCGCAAAGCTTGTCATTTTCTTGGGACAATTCCACCATGGTCTGTCCGAAAACATCGGAAAATGTAGTTTTCCTGGGAGAAACGGACAAGCCGGTGGCAGGATCGAATTTGCCGATGCCGTGGAATTTGGAGGGGTTTTCCTCTGCGGGGGCATAGCCTCTGCCCTTCTGTGTGTGCACATGCAGCACCACAGGCCGCCGCATATCCCGGGCAAGGCGAAGCAGGGAGATGAGGCCCGGCAGATCATGGCCATCCACAGGACCAAGATAGGTCAAGCCCATATTCTCAAACAAGGTCGGCTGCAGCAGTATCTTTTTCAGCCACTCCTTTATCTTACGGGTTCCACGGTAGACCAGTCTACCCAATCCGGTCTTGGAAAGGGCCTTACGATAGCGCTGCTTCAGGCCCAAATAGCTTTCCTTGCTGCGCATACGGGCAAGGTGCTGGGCAAAACCGCCCACATTGGGGGCGATGGACATTTCGTTATCATTGAGGATAATCACCATGGGTTCACCGCTGACAGCCGCGTCGTTTAACGCTTCGTAAGCCATGCCGCCGGTGGCAGCGCCGTCACCGATCACCGTGACCACATCATAGGTTTGCTTCTGTAGCGTTCTGGCTCTTGCCATGCCAAGGGCAATGGATACAGAACTGGAGGCATGGCCTGCCACAAACGCATCGGTATCGCTTTCAGAGGGCTTGGGGAAACCGGCAAGTCCGCCGAATTGACGCAGACGCACAAAATCCGCCTGGCGTCCTGTCAACAGTTTATGGACATAAGACTGATGACCCACATCAAAAACCAGGCGGTCTATATTGGTGTTATATACAGTTTCAATGGCTACAGACAGCTCCACCATACCCAGGTTGGAGGCCAGATGGCCTCCGGTTTTGGAAACACTGTCCACCAAAAAGGAGCGGATCTCCTGACACAGAGCGGCCTGCTCCTGCTGGGTAAGGCTTTGCAGATCGTCGTGACCTTTGATGTTTGGAAGAATCTTCACAAAGCATCACAACCTATCTTTCATTATTTCTTGTTTTTCTTTTGAAACAGCTTGGGAATATGGTGCAGGTAATACAGCATCTTTCCCACGCTGGTAACGATCTTCGTATTGGAATTGATGGCGAAGGTCTTGCCGATGGCCTTACCGCCAACGGTCAGGCCGGCAACCAACGCCGACATCACAAGGCCCACCACGGCAGGCCAGGAAAAAGAGAATCTTTGCAGGATCTGGGCGGCGATGGTGGCAGAGGCAGAGCCGGATACGACACCGCAGATATCGCCGACTACGTCGTTGCAGATGGAGCTGACCTTCTCTGCGTTTCGCAGAAGGCTGATCGCTTCCTTGGCGCCGGGAACTTTTCGGGCGGCCATGGAATGGAACGGCTTTTCATCTGCCGAGGTGACAGCCACGCCGATGATATCAAATATGATGCCGATCAGCACGATGGTCAGCAGAATCACAAATGCCATCACCATACCGGATACGGCCATGATCTCCTCGGAAATCAGACTAATGATTGCGGAGATTGCGATGGTGACCAAAAAAATCGTAACGACCCATCGAATCGCCTTGTTTCGCTCTTTTTTATGTGAGGCCGGGTCTGCTTTAGACACAGATGACAACTCCTTAAAATAATGTTTTGGAACCAAAATCCCGGGCGTGACATCCTTGATGCGCCCGACGGATGAATCATGAAAAAGGACGGTAACAGACAGGATAAATCTTACGGCTTA
Source organism: Faecousia sp. (assembly GCA_045638225.1). GTDB lineage: Bacteria > Bacillota > Clostridia > Oscillospirales > Oscillospiraceae > Faecousia. The sequence continues at coordinate 34,090 of JAZUAW010000072.1, forward strand.
GGTCGGGTTGGTTTTCCCCGGACAGAACCTGCCGTTGCCGAGCAGGCGGTTTCCCTTTGATCCAACCGGATATGCGTTGCCAACATATCTACCCGATTGCCACTTAGTCCGTACTGTAATCCCCTGTCTGTCCAGTTACGACAGCCTAGGTGATTTCCACGACAGAGTGAACCATAGTCTTAGCCTCTTTTGCAAGCATGGTTTCCGGCAGCAATGACAGCAGGCGCGTGGCCATCGCCCCCAGCTGCCTGGTCTCCCTTCCCCGCATGCCCACGCAAGGCAGGCTACACTGCACACAGCACACGATTCTGCGCACTGCCTTGCAGGTTCTTACTTGATTCGTACGCGAAGCCCGCTTCCCACATGGGAGTTCACAACTTCGTCGCACAAGCTTCAAGTCTCCACGGAAACCGGGTCGTATGCGCCATGCCATTGGCGCGCGCCCGAGATCCTTAACCCCCAGCATCCACCCTAAACTGGGCATAAAAAGCAGACACCAAGGACTTCATCGATGTGCCCTTCATAGGATTTTTAGGCCCTACCTGGAAGATGGCCGCTCCGACTAGGATACTGCACCGTCATTTATTATCATAGCATAATTATTACGAATATACAAGTATAATTTACGAATATTTGCATAATTCACAAGCTTATCACAAAAATACCGCCGCGATTACCCGCAGCGGTATTCGATTCTCCCGTGGAGAAGGTATTGATTCTGCGGCCCATTACTTCAGGATTTCTGCCGGGATCTCCATGGCCATACGGCGATAGCCGGCAACAGAAGGATGCAGATGGTCGCCGGAATCGTATGCAGGCAGAAACCAATCCGGTCTGGCCGGGTCACGCAATGCCGCGTCAAAATCGATACAGCCGTCGATCAGATCGGTGGTGCGGATGAATTCGTTGTAGGCATGGCGCATCTGCTGCCGGAAGGGCGCGTCGGTACGCCAGCCGCCCATAGGCAGCAGCGTGCCCACATAGACCCTGTAACCGTAGCTTTTCGCCAGAGCGATGTAGCCCTTGAGTCCCTCGATCAGCTCCTCAACGGTAGGCAAATCGCTCATAGGACGAAATACATTCACATTCTCCCCTACCGGATGAATGATATCATTGATGCCCTGCTGGATGATCACCGTGTCCGCGCCATCGGTGGGAACTTCGTGATGAAAGCGGTTGCTGCCCATCAAGCCATAGGATTCGTAAGTAAGGCATTCGTACTGCCGCAGGATGCGAGAACCGGAGGTAGCCCGTCGAATGATGGCTGTATTGTGATAGCCCTCGGTGAAGCAGCGCAGCGCCAGCTCGTCCGGCCAATTCTGAGCCGTGATGGAGTCGCCGTAGCAGACAATGGTGCGATTCTCCGGGGCGGTCAGCACCGATACATTGCTGAGGAAATAGAACAAATGGGTCTTACGGGAGGTCATGATGTTGAAATCCGGATTTTCTGTCTGGTCACCATTGGCATAGATGCCCTCAGACAAGGGGCCACAGGTGAACACCACACTGCGCATCAGTGTAAAGTCCGCCAGATAGAAGCTGACCTGCAGCACTTCTCCCTCATTAAGCTGCATCGCAAGGCCATCGGATAGGACCATCTCCCCTGCTCCGATGGTCACAGACCGATTGCCCTCAAACAGCACATGGTAAAATTGACCGCCGTAAAAAACCGTCACCTTCGACAGCGTGATCGGTTCCGTACCGCAATAATTGTCAAACGTCAAGCGGATGCCCTCTCCGGCAAAGGGAATGTGGATGGGATAACGGATGGTGATGTCCTTAGCATAGCGTTCCGGGCGGTTTTCTGCCACAGACACCGCATTGCCCCAGACGCTGACCCATTTCTTCTGCATAATTTACTCCTTATTCGTGAACCAATCTTCTACAATATCCGAATGGGTGATCACGATGTCGATATCTTTAAGCTCCTCTTTGGAGAAGAATTTCATATCCCGGCTTTCGGCGCTGAGGACGATGTCCGGCTCGGTTTCCAGATCCAGCGCAAACACCACAACCACCATACGCCATACGCTGCCGTCGCAGTAGGCGGCAATACGGCCCGGCTCGCCATAGACAGCCAGCTTGGTAAACCGATCTTTAGGGATGCGGATGCCCAGCTCTTCCCTGATTTCCCGGGCGATGGCATCGATGGGCTCCTCGTAATTCTTCACACCGCCGCCCACCAGACCCCAGGTGTCGGAGTCCCGGCGCTTTTCCAGCAGCAGCTTGCCCTTGCAGGTCAGGATCACATTGGCGCCCAAATGGGCACCCTGAGTAGTCTTGGGCGCATTCTTCGGATCGCCACGATAAAATTTCACGATGGACATAGCATCTGCCTCCTGTTGGTAAGGTAAATTGTTGTTTACAAAAGTGGTGTCATTGCGAGGAGCCGAAGGCGACGTGGCAATCCCCTAACTTTTCCGGGCACTTTTCGTTACATTTCCTGTCTAACCGGGGGATTCCCACGCCAGTGTGCGCACTGGCTCGGAATGACAGAAAAACTGGTAAACAACCATTTATTTGAGTATACACCATAATCTTCCACATTTCTACCCCTAAAATTCTTTAGGCACAGGTTTTGTGATGCCGGTTCTGCGGACCTTATCCAGACCACCGGCCATATGGCCATCCGGGTCAGAGGCAAACTTGGCCCGGCGGATAATCTCCTCGCCGAATTTATCCCGCAGGGCATCCACAGTTTCATCCAGTCTCAGCTTTTTTTCATACTGCCGGGGACTGAGTCCGGAAAACAGGTCAAACTGTTGGTAAGGTTCTTCCGTCAGCCGGGTCATTTGCACACCCAGCTGCCGCAGAGGCGTCACCCCATCCCAGGCTTCATCAAATGCCTGACAGGCGGCCTCAAAAATCTCCTGGGTTATATTGGTGGAGCCATGGAGCAGCTTCTGATGAGAAACATGCTGAAATTCGTTACTGCGCAAGTGCACCGACACACAGCGTCCGCACTTATCATCCTTGCGCATCCGGCTGGCCACGGTCTCGCACAGGCTCAGCAGCACCTGATGGGCATGCTGATGGGTCACCACATCCTGAGCTGTGGTAACGGAATTGCCGTAACCCTTGTTTTCCGCCGGTTCAGGAGTCACCGCGTCGGCATTGCGGCCATTGGCAAAATGCCAGATGGTTTCCCCATGCTTGCCCAGTTTTCGCCGCAGAAAAGCGCCATCGGCCTGTGCCAGCTGACCGATGGTGTAGATGCCCATGCGGTGGAGCTTTTCCTCCGTCCGGGCGCCCACCAAAAACAGGTCCCGCACCGGCAGAGGCCAGAATTTGGCTTCCACTTCCTCCGGAAACAGGGTATGGACTTTATTGGGCTTTTCAAAATCCCCCGCCATTTTAGCCAGCAATTTATTGGAGGAAATGCCGATATTGACGGTGAAACCAAGTTCTTCCCAAATCCGTTGGCGCATCTTCTCCGCCGCCAGCCGTGGGCTGCCCCAAAGGCGCTGGGTGCCGGTCATGTCCACCCAAGCCTCGTCAATGGAATACTGCTCCACGGCGGGACTAAACTGCCGCAGCATATCCACAAAATGGCGGCTTGCCTCCACATACAGCCCATAATCCGGTGCAACTACCTTTAACGAAGGGCATTTTTCCAGCGCCTGAAACAGGGGCTCCCCGGTCTGGATACCAAACTTTTTGGCCGGGGTGGACTTGGCAAGAATGATACCCTGCCGCTTTTCTTTATCCCCTGCCACCACCGACGGAATCTCCCGCAAATCCTCCGTTTCGCCCAGAACCTTCACCCGATAGGCCGCCGACCAGCTGAGAAAGGCCGAATTGGCGTCCACATGAAAGATCACACGCTGTGCCATCAATGCACCCTCCTTAAAAAGCACCAGGTATGGGTGCGAATGGTGTATTTCAGCTCAAAAAGCCACTTTTTTCCCGCAACTGTAGCCCGGCACAGGAAAATCTGGGCCTCGATACCCACATACTGCACCGGCTTCATGCTGACCACTTCGTCAATATCGATGCGCTGCAGATGATGCTCTTCGTCTTCCATCCGCAACCGCAGCGGTCGGATGTCCCCGGACGCGGAACAGACCGAAATCACATCGACGGGAAATATCTTCTGTTCCACCGGAACACCTCCTTACTGTTTTCTTTATTATAGCACATTCGTTCGTATATTTCAAGAGGAAATTCAAGGTTGCACCAGGGATGAAAATTTGATATACTGAGTAAAATGTTTTTATCTTCCCAAAAACGGAGGACGAATTTATGCTGAAATATCCTTGTTTGGTGCTTGATCACGATGATACCGTGGTGCAGAGCGAGGCCACCGTCAATTATCCTTTCTTTGTTGAGTTTCTGAAAGAATACCGTCCCGGTATGACCATAACCCAGCACGAATATATCTCGGAATGTTTTGAGCCGGGCTACATCGAAATGTGCCGCAGGCGTTTTGCATTTACCGATGAAGAATTGCTGATCGAATACAACGCTTGGAAAGAGCATATCCGTCATCACATTCCTGCTCCCTACGAAGGAATCGGACAAATCATCCGGCGGCAAAAAGAGTTGGGCGGCTTGGTGTGCGTGGTAAGTCAATCCTCCCAGGAAAACATCGCCCGGGACTACCGCACCCATTTCGGCATGGAACCGGATGCCATATTCGGATGGGATTTAGAACCAGAACATCGCAAGCCCAGTCCCTGGGCGCTGCAGCAAATCATGGAAAAATATTCCCTCTCCCCTGACCAGCTTTTGGTGGTGGATGATATGAAACCTGCTGTGCAGATGGCACGTGATGCAGGCGTAAAAATCGCTTTTGCCGGCTGGGGACGATTGGAATTTCCCAAGATCTGCGAAGAAATGGAAAGTCTTTGTGACTATCGATTCCATTCGACAGAAGCTTTCGCAAAATTCCTGTTTGAGTAACTTGACAGGCATGGTATAATAACTTTTGAGGTCCAGCACAGGAGGTGAGCCATTTGGAAAAGGACAGCATCAAAATCGTTGCCACCAACCGGGAAGCCCGGCATGAATATTTCATCGAAGAAGAATATGAAGCCGGTATCGAACTGGTGGGCACCGAGGTCAAGTCCATCCGGGCCGGCACATTGAACCTGAAGGATGCCTGGTGCGGCATCAAAGATGGCCAGCTGCTGGTCAACCAAATGCACATCTCCCCCTATGACCATGGCAACCGCTTCAATGTGGATTCCCGCCGTCCCCGACGGTTGCTGATGCACAAGCGGGAGATCATGCGGCTCTACGGCAAGGTCAAGCAGGATGGTTTCGCCCTGATTCCCCTTTCCGTATATTTCAAGGGTAGCCGCGTAAAGGTCAAAGTCGGCCTGTGTAAGGGCAAAAAACTACATGATAAACGGCAAGCCGAGGCTGAGCGGGATGCAAAGCGCCAGATCGAGCGGGCCATGAAAGAGAGGTACTGATATGAATCCTACTTTTAAGATCACCATGGCAAACGGCGGCGTCATCGAAGGCGAGCTGTACCCCGAGAAGGCACCCCAGTCCGTTGCTAATTTCATTGATCTGGCTGAGCACAACTACTATGACGGCCTGATCTTCCACCGGGTCATCCCCGGCTTCATGATCCAGGGCGGTTGCCCCGATGGCACCGGCATGGGCGGCCCCGGCTACTGCATCAAGGGCGAGTTTATGTTCAACGGCGTACCCAAGAACGATATCAAGCACAAGCGTGGTATCCTCAGCATGGCCCGTTCCTCCTCCCCTAACTCCGCCGGTTCCCAGTTCTTCATTATGCACCAGGATGCCAAGCATCTGGACGGCCAGTATGCCGCTTTCGGTAAGGTCACTTCCGGTATGGAAGTCGTAGACGCCATCGCCGCCTGCAAGACCGGCCGCAACGACCGCCCCGTTGAGGAGCAGAAGATTGCTTCCATCACCGTCGAGCTCAACGGCGCTGAGCTGGCTGAGCTGAAGAAACTCCCCGATCCTTACGGCCGCTTCTAAATCTATCTGTCATTGCGAACCAGTGCGCACACTGGTGTGGCAATCTCCTTGGATTATGGGGATTGCCACGGTCGCTTTGCTCCCTCGCAATGACATCTCTTTTCTATTCAATATTATCTATTCTCTCTTATCTATATCCGGGGCCGTACTGGTTTCGACGGGGGTAGTGAGGCTGGATAAGCGGGCCGCGGCGCCTGACCGCGATAAAACGGGTATCTTTTAAATTTAACTGACAACAATACTGTTGCTCTGGCTGCCTAATTAGGCGCCCATCCGCCCCGGAAGGTCTACGAGCCGGGCTCGGGTGTGATCTGAGTAGAGAACGTGCGTACGCAAAGCTTTGCGCGTACCATGCATTATGAAGCTACCAAGGCCGTAAGGGTGTTTGTTCCCGTGCGGCTGAGGGAATGTAAATAACAAACTGCGCCCGGAGAAAGTCCATCCAAGTTGCTTTTGGACAGGGGTTCGATTCCCCTCGGCTCCACCAAATATCAAAGGCCACCCCAAAGGGTGGCTTTTGTTATTTGGTACGGTATTCAGCTGAGCGGAATCGAACATTCTAAATGCAACAGTCCGGGGGACTGTTGCGCGCGACGGCTTGACGGAGCGCAACCTTGATTAAATCGATTCCCCTCGGCTCCACCAAATATCAAAGGCCACCCCAAAGGGTGGCTTGTGTTATTTGGTACCGTATTCAGCTGAGCGGAATCGAACATTCTAAATGCAACAGTCCGGGGGACTGTTGCGCGCGACGGCTTGACGGCGCGCAACCTTGATTAAATCGATTCCTCTCGACTCCTTCGGGCGGCTTTTTTATTGGTAGAGCCGGTGGAATCGAAAGGGCGGCACCAGTGCACGCACTGGGGCCAAAAGGGTCCGGTGGACACTTTTTAGCCCGTGGGAGATTCCATTGATTGCAGGATGCAGCCCACTGGGCTGTAAACAGCAATCAATAACAGTTAAGCAACGAAACAATTTAGGTAAAATGTGGCGCGCGAGGGCTTGACCGAGCCGCTCCTTCATTAAATCGATTCCCCTCGGCATAACAAAAGGGAACCACCCTGCGGATGGTTCCCCTCTTTTACTTACTGCGAAACGGTAAACAGCGAGTAGAAATAGCCCTTCTGGTCCATAAGTGCCTCGAAAGTGCCCATCTCCACAATAGAGCCGTTTTTCAATGTCAAAATCTCGTCATACTGTTTCAGCAGGCCCTCATCCAACGCATGGGTAACAACGATTGCCGTCACGCCATGCAGTCCCAAAATAGCACTGGACACCTGGTAGGCTGTTTCCGCATCCAAGGAAGCTGTGGCTTCATCAACCAAAAGTACCTGGGATTTTTTCAATAGACTCCGGGCGATGGAGATACGCTGCTTTTCACCGCCGGACAAGGCATTTCCGTTTTCGCCGCAGAGATAATCCACACCCTTTTCCTCGATCAAGGTCGAAAGGCCGGAAAGGCGGATGGCCTTGTCGATCTCATCTTCCGGGAAATCCCGGAACATGGTAATATTGTCCCGAATTGTGGCGTTGAACACAAACACATTCTGTTGGATGATACTCTGGATCTCGTACAGGCTGCTACTGCTGACTTGTCGCAGTTCCCGATCATCATAGTAAATAGCACCCTCATAGTGGGAGTAGGAAGCCATTAACAGATTCAACAGCGTTGACTTACCACTACCGGACGCACCAACGATGGCATATTTCTTTCCCAGATCAAAGGAGCAGTTGATATTTTGCAGCACCTGCTTTTCCGGCTCGTAGCCAAAGTCAATACCGGAAACGGTAATACTGTTTTGAAGTTCTTTATGTTCCGTTTCAGTTTCTTCCCGAACATTGGTATTCAAGGCAGTGGCGATCTTCTCCACCAGCGCCTTGGCTGCCTTGCGCTCAGCGATGCAGGCGGGGATCGTGGCGATTGGATTGAGGATGTAATTCATCAGCTGTACAAAAATCAAGGTAGCACCCGCAGTGACACCCTTGCCGCTGAGGGCCAGATACGCACCAAACAGGAACACACCGATCTGGGCAGTAACACCTGCCACAGTACCGAGGGCCTCTACCACGATCTGCAGTTTTCGTTTATTTTGATCCGCATGGGCCAGTTTTTTCACATTTTCCTTGAAGAGCTTGAGCATCTGCAGCTCAGCTTTAAAGGATTTGATGACAGAGAAGCCGCCAAGGCTATCTTTCAATGTAGCGGTGTAGGCTTCGTTGCGGTCGGAAACCACTTTTTCCGCCTTCGCCATCCGATCCCCCGCCAAAATGGAACCGATCAGCGGCAGAAGCGCAAAACCCATAGCAATAAGCGTCAGCTCAGTACTATACCAAAGCATCAGCGCCACAGCACCTACAAAGCTAATCAAACTTCCCACCAAGTTAAAGGTATTGATCAAATATCCCTGTTGGATGGTTTGAATGTCATTGGTCAGTGCAGAGATATACAAGGACGAATTTTCCCCGGAAAAGGCAGAAATATTCTTCTTGGTCAGCTCACCAAAAACAAATTCTTTGTATTGCGCAATGCCCTTGGTGATAAATCGGGGTTTTGAATAATAGTAGATCAAGGCAGAAAGCAGGATAAGTAAGCCCGTTCCAACGAAAATGATCACCAAATCACCAAGCGTAAATCCGGTGTCCACGCCGCCGATCAGATCCAGCACCTGCTGTAGCATCCAGGAAACCACCAAATTCAGGAAAACTTCTAAACATGTTGCAATCATAGCAAGCAGAAATACCAGGATATTTCCCCGGTAGAACTGTTTGGTATAGGGGCGAATGTTAATTGTAGTTTTCATTTCAAACCTCCAGCTCAAATCATGCGTATAGTATAGCACTTTGTCTTGGATTTGCAAACATATCAACAGTAGAAATCGTTCAGCCTTTACCCAACCACCGGTTTAATATTTGGTTGAACGAATGCTAAACTGCTTAACCAGACTGATAGAAATCAATTTTCCACCATCTTACATACAACAAGTCCATTTACAGATTGCATATCCAAGGTATCTATGCTAAGATAACAGGCAGATGGAGGTGCATTATGAAAGCAACAAACAAAAACCATAAAATCTGCCTTGCGCTCACAATGCTATTTCTCATGGCTGAGTTAATCTTATATTACCTGATTCTCAGTACCGGTGGAAGTGTGCTCATTTGGAGCAGTTACATTTCTATCATATTGTGTTTTGTTTACGCCCTGTGCGGCATCAACAAGAAAAACCTCTTCGCGGTAGCCGGTCTTTTCTTCACCGTTCTGGCAGACTATTGTCTTGTGATCTGCAATCCGATCCAGCAGCTTTGGGGAATGGCATTCTTCCTCCCTGCGCAAATCTGCTATGCTGTGCTGCTGCACCGCCAGGCCATGCACAAGGCGCTTTTGCCCATCAGAATTACCTTGTTTATTTTGGTAGAGGCAGTTGCGATTATCGTACTGCAGGATAAGACGGATGCATTGGCCCTTGTATCGGTTGGTTACTATGTGAACCTGATTATGAACCTTATCTGTGCATTCTCCAAATTCCGCCAGAACAAGCTGATGTCTATTGGTCTGCTGTGTTTCCTGCTGTGTGATACGGTCATTGGCTTGCAGATCGCTGCAGGTGCGTATCTTCCGATCACCCCCGGGTCACTGATCCACAAGATCATCTTTGTTGATTTCCACCTGTCCTGGTTCTTCTACCTGCCATCCCAGGTTTTGATCACACTATCTACAAGAAAGCGTTGACCATATCCGCCAAATAGTAAGCGCACGCCATTTGGGCGTGCGCTTATATTATTCAGCTACCAGTACCTTTTCGATCTGTCCAATATACAGGTCATGGAAATCTCTTTTGGGATAGCAATCTTCCACCACATTTTTATCGATGAAATATTCTTCCTTGATAGGAGCCTGATACAACTTTCTGCAAACGAGCACCAGCTTTGCCTCCGCAAAATAGGTGGTTTCGTCAGCAAACACAGGCGTCATACCCACATGGGCCACCTTGTCCCCGTCACGGCCGGAATGGCTACCCAAATAACCCAAGGCCTTGTGGTACTTCTCATCAAAGAAGCAAAGGGTAAACAGATTCTCCCGGTCTACAAATTGCTTGGTATACCGCTGCGGACGTACATAGATGACAGCGGTGGCGCTGCCATTATGATGGCCCCAAATCGAGCCAAGATGGCCCCAGCTGGCGGTCATCGTGTTGTAGCCCCGCTGCTCATTACCGGCTGTCACCAACATCCATTCCTCGCCGATCAGGTCAAAGGGATTGATTTTCAGTTCGGAAATAGAGATCTCTTTCATGTCTGTTCCTCCTTATGTTTAGCCAGTTCCTCTTCCTCTAGAACCCGGTAGGCCACCTTGCCTACTAAGGTCTTAGGCATCTCATCTTTAAAGCTGATGTCATAGGGCATGGCGTATTTCGCAATGTGTTGGCGGCAGTAATCCAGCAGAATTTGCTTGGTTTCTTCAGTAGGCTGCGCCTCGGGAACCAATTTTACAAAGGCCTTCACGTTCTGCATCTTGTAAGGATCAGGCACACCGATGACACAGCTCATCTGCACCAGCTCATGGGCATCCAAAATATTCTCCAGCTGGGCAGGGTACACATTGTAGCCCGAGGTAACGATCATCCGCTTGGCGCGGCCCTTAAAGTAAACAAAACCCTGCTGGTCCATAATGCCAAGATCGCCGGTATAGACCCAAGTCAAACCGTCGGGATGCTGCCGCAGGGTCTGAGCTGTTTCTTCGGGATGGTGCATATATTCCTTCATCACCGTAGGACCGGCAAGCAAAATTTCACCCTCCGTGCCGTAGGGCAGCTCCTTTTCCGTACCCGGCTCCACGATCTTAATATAGGTATCCGGGAACGGGATGCCGATCGACCCTTCCTTGTGCATATGGGGCGGGGTCAGACAGCAGGCTGTGACCGTTTCGGTGGTGCCGTAACCCTCCCGCACCTGCACAGTTGCTTTATGGTCATGCAGGAATTTATCCAGCTTCTTTTTCAGTTCAACAGAAAGGCTGTCGCCACCGGAGAATACGCCCTTCAAGCAGCTCAGGTCAGCCCCCTCCATAGTATCCAGCCGCAGCAACGCCTCATACAGAGTCGGAACACCGGCAATAAAGTTGACCCGGTGTTTAATCAGATCCTTAGCGTAGCTTTTGGGTGTGAACTGGGGCACAAGAATACAGCGGCCTCCCTGAGAAAGCATACTGTGGATGCTGACACCCAGACCGAAGCCATGGAAAATGGGCATGGCGGCCAGCATTTTATCACCGGGACGGAACATGGGATTGGCGGCAATGACCTGCTGACCCAATGCGTTGAAGTTCTTATTGGTCAGCACGATACCCTTGGTGGTGCCGGTGGTGCCGCCGGAATACAGGATCACCGCAGGTTCATCCGCCTGCCGGGCAGCCTTGTGAAATACAGGGTTTTTGCCAAGGACCCAAAAATCCTTCCAGCGGATTACATCGGCATCCTGGGGCACAGGGGCGATCTTACGGCCCTTAGTGAGATGATAGCCGATCTTCATCACAGGCGAAAGGGCATCAGCAACAGAAGCAATGATGACATTTTCCACCTTTGTCCCCTGCCGGGCCTTTTCCATCTTCTCATAGAACTGATCCAGGGTCAATACAGCAACGCTATCGCTTTCCTGTAGATAGAAGGTGATCTCCTTCTGGGCAGACAGGGGGTGAATCATATTGGCAATACCGCCCACCAGGTTTACAGCGTAAAACATCACGATGGCCTGGGGACAGTTGGGCATGGCAATGGTGATCTTGTCATTGGTTTTGATGCCCAAAGCATGCAAAGATGCGGCGCAGTGGCGCACCTGCTGTACCAGCTTCCCATACGTAGTGGACTTGCCCATAAAATCAAAAGCCACATAATTGGGATAGATATACGCGATTTGCTCGACTGCTTCAAAAAGGGTACCGGCAAAATAATTTAAGTGCATGGGCACATCGCCAATAAAATCCTTCCAGGGAGTCTTGACCTTGCTGTGTTCCATAATTTCCTCATCTCCAGCGTTTTCAGCTGATCCTAATCTTTGCAACAGATGACAGAATTATACAACATTTTGTCCCCACCCGTCAAGGACGGATATACAAAATAGAACCACTCCCGGCAAAAAGCCCGGAGTGGCGTTTGATTAGAGAGCATTTCATAAGGACCTACATAGTCATCCCATATCTTTCCTGACTGATAAGAATCGTTTGCCTTATACTAAATGAGAGGTGATTTTCATGGCGAAAAACGGGATGAAGCGGCCGGAACCTGAGCACGAGAAAAATCCAGTTACACCTGTTGCGATCATCAACGGCAAAGCAAAGTCTGGAAAAGCAAACCCCTTGATTGCGGGTACAGACGGCAATATCTATCATTGTATCCCCCATTCTGAAGACAAGATTCCTTCTGTCTTTCCTGCAATCGACAACGACCTGGCGGTTGATAATTTGACAAACGATCTCGATATGACTGCAGCAAATCTGCAGGATCTGCAGTGAGAGAAAGCAGTATGGATCAAAATCATCTTGTGAATAACACCTTGGATCAAATACCCAAGGCAAATTCCAACGCAAAAAGAATCGTTGGTCTTGTAAAAGAAGGCGGCAGGATCACCGGCTATCAGCTGTCCGACAATACCTTTGTAGAAAAGCAACAGGCTATAAACATGGCAAAGCATGGGCATATCGCCGGTGTCGGTATCGCCCACCGGGGAGATACGGAATACCTTAAATCCATTCCCGATGGAAGCGAAAACAATAACCTCGGCAACCTCCCCTCTGTTTCTCCGCAATGATAAAGTAAAGCTGCTGGGGTCAACAGCTCCAGCAGCCTATTTTTGCATAAGAAAAAGCTGGGATACTTCACGAAATAGAAAAACGGCTGATTTCCTAAGAAATCAGCCGTTTTGGTCCGAGTGTCGAGATTCGAACTCGAGGCCTCTTGAACCCCATTCAAGCGCGATACCAAACTTCGCCACACCCGGATATTTACTTGCTCGCCTCAGCGC
>JAZUAW010000073.1:0-4991 GCA_045638225.1 Faecousia sp.
TGCCCACATCGGCCCAATCGTACCCGGGTGAAAAGGGCCGATGTGGGCATCGGCCCCTACGAAGATTATTTACAGTACTTCCGAAAGGAAATAAAGACATGAAAGTAACCTTCCAAATTGAGGGTGGAAACCCTGTTAGTATTGAATGCAACGCCGGTGATAATCTGCTGGAACTGGCCCGCCGGGCCAATGTGGCCATCGACGCTCCTTGTTCCGGCAACGGCTCCTGCGGCAAGTGCCGTGTAAAGCTCATCGAGGGCGAACTGGAGTCCTTCAAGAGCCGCCATATCTCCGACGAAGAATATAATGCCGGCTGGCGCCTGAGCTGCAATGCTAAGGTGCTGACCGATTGCACCGTTTGGGTGCCGGATATCGCTTCCGCTTACCAGAGCCGCATGAAGACCGCTGACCTCAGCTCCCCCAAGGAGATCGCCATTTTTGAGGATTGCCAGGCTCAGCTGAAAGAAAGCGGCATCGAATTTACCAACCAGTTCCGTTCTGTGGTGGTTTCCATGGTCGAGCCCACCCTGGATGATACTATGCCCGATAACGAGCGCTTCACCTGGGCTGTGCAGGAAGCACTGGGCGTGGCAAGCGTGAAGATTCCCTTCGCCGTCATGGTGAAGCTGGCCTCTACCTTGCGAGAGTTTAACTGGACTGTTTGCGTCAAGGGTCAGCTGGAGGGGGATGCCTTCCGGGTGATGGAACTCTGTGACCCTAAGGATACCAAGATCGTGGGCTGCGCCATCGATATCGGTACCACCACCGTTACCATGGTGCTGGTGGACCTGGAAAACGGCAAAATTCTGGCCAAGGGTTCTTCCGGCAACGGCCAGATCCGCTACGGCGCCGATGTGATCAACCGCATCATCGAGCAGGGCCGTACCGGCGGCAAGAAGAAACTGCAGGATGCTATCGTCAAGGAGACTCTGACTCCCATCATCGCCAACCTCTGCAAGAGTATTGATTTGAATACCAAGAGCATTCTGCAGCTGTGTGTGGCGGCTAACACCACCATGAACCAGCTGTTCGTAGGCGTGGATGCGGAATCTGTCCGCATGGAGCCCTACATCCCCAGCTTCTTCGGCTGGGAGGGCCTGCTGGCTGGTGATCTGAAACTGCCTGCCAACCCCTTGGCTCCCGTCATTATTGCCCCCAACATCGGTTCCTACGTGGGCGGTGACATCACCGCCGGTGCCCTGGCTGCCGGCCTGTGGGACAAGGACGAAATGAGCCTGTTTATCGACCTGGGCACCATCGGCGAGTTGGTGTACGGTAACCGGGATTTCCTCATCAGCTGCGCCTGCTCCGCCGGTCCCGCTTTTGAGGGCGGTGACCTCAGTTGCGGTATGCGTGCCACCGATGGCGCTGTGGAAGCCTGCGTCATCGACAAGGAAACGATGGAACCCACCCTCACCATCGTGGGCGATGAGGGTCAGAAGCCTGTTGGTATCTGCGGAAGCGGCATTATCGATATTATTTCCGAGTTGTATCGTACCAGCATCATCAATGCCAAGGGTCTGTTCGTCCGGGAGGGTGACCGGGTGAAGCGGGATCAGCACGGCATGGGCCGCTATGTGTTGGCTACTGCGGAAGAAAGCGAAACCGGCCGGGAAGTTTCCATCAACGAGGTGGATATCGATAACTTCATCCGTGCCAAGGGCGCCATTTTCTCCGCTATCGATACCCTCTTAAAGTCCGTGGATATGGATGTGGAGATGATCGACCATGTGTATGTGGCTGGCGGCATCGGCAGCGGCATCAACATGAAGAACGCTGTGAATATCGGTATGCTTCCCGATGTGGACCTTGGCAAATATAGTTACATTGGCAACTCTTCCCTTGCCGGTGCTTATGCCATGGTGCTGAGCGATCAGGCCAATGCCAAGTGCCACGAGGTGGGTGCCAACATGACCTACCTGGAGCTGTCCACTTACCCCGGCTACATGGATTCCTTCGTGGCCGCCTGCTTCATCCCCCATACTGACCGCTATTTGTTCCCTAATTCTGTACAGGAGTAAAACTATGCAAATCGAAAATCACAAAGAAGAAGTACCCTTTTCCTACTATGAGGAGCAGTTCCGGGGTCTGAACCCGGAGGAAGCTGCCCAGCGTATGGGCGCCAAGTGGGATGGAAAAGAATTTTATGTTAACCTGCTGGGGCGTGAATTCGCCATCTCCCACCCGGATTATGCCATCCGGGCCTTGGACGATGGCAAGCTGCCCCCTCTGGCTACCCAGACCTTCCTGCTGCGCTACTTGCTGGAGAGCAAGAAGATCGCCTGGTGCGGCACCTGGAAGACCTTCCGGGAAATGCCCTGGGGCGAAATGTACATCAAGCCCTATACCGGCCGAGTGCTGACCCGTGCCGCTTATACCTTTAGCTTCAAGCTGAAGGCTTTCGCTGCCGCCTGTGAAAAGATGGGTGCAGAGAAGCTCCCCCACGGCGATGCCGGCTACCAGTTCGAGCTGGTGCCCGGTTTCCATGTGCAGATTCTCATCTGGCAGGGCGATGACGAGTTCCCCCCAAATGCGCAGGTGATCTACTCCGATAACTTCGCCGATGGCTTTGCTGCCGAAGACCGTGTGGTGGCCGGCGATATCCTGATCTCCACCATTAAGGCCAATATGTAACAGTAGGGGAGGGGCATTGTCCCTCTCAGTGACAAAGGTAAAGTTGAACGCCCGATGCATTTTGCATCGGGCGTTGTAACATTTATGCGTTAAATACGTACTTGTCCATCCGATCAAAGGCTTCCTGCACTCTGGACAGGGGCAGGGCCAAATTCATGCGGATATGGCAGGGACCGTGGAAGGCCTTGCCGTCTTGCACCATCACGCCCACATCGTGGCAGGCGGCCAGCACTTCCTCGATGGTTTTTCCGTGGGCCTTGCACCATTCGGTGCAATCCACAAACAGCATATAAGTACCCTGGGGTTTGAAGACCTTCACGCCTTCCCAGTTCTTTTCGATGAAATCACAGGCGTAATTCACATTGCCGCCGATGACCTGGCACAGCTCGTCCACCCACTGGTGGCCTTCATCCTTGTAGCCGCCGATGAGGGCGTACATACTGAGGGTATTCATGGCGTTGGTGTGGGCCAGACTGATTTCCTTGTCCATCCGATCCTTCAGCCAACTGTTGTAGACCACGCTGTAGCTGCCCACCAGACCTGCCAGATTGAAGGTCTTGCTGGGGGCATACATGCCGACAGTCCGCATTTTGGCATCTTCGGAAATGGATTGAGTGGGGATGTGCTTGTGTCTGCCAAGAATGATGTCGGACCAAATTTCGTCGGAGATCACGAAAACATCGTGCTTTTTGTAAACTTCCATGGCCTTTTCGATCTCCCAGCGCTCCCAAACACGGCCGCAGGGGTTGTGGGGAGAGCAGAATACGGCGGCGTGGATTTTATTCTCCACGATCTTGCGCTCCATGTCGGCAAAATCCATGCGCCATACGCCGTTCTCATCCTGTACCAGCGGCGAGTGGACGATGTGGTAGCCATTGTCCTTCAGCGAGTGGGTGAAGCCCACATAGGTAGGGGAGTGGAGCAGCACCTTGTCGCCACGGGAGCAGAGCACATTCAGAGCGGCAACTACGCCACCCAGCACGCCGTTGGAATAGCCGATGTGCTTTTCCTCCAAGCCTTCCACACCGTTGCGGCGGCGCTGCCAGTCGATGATGGCACCGAAATATTCTGCCCGGGGGCTGAAATAGCCATACAAGGCGTGCTGCGCACGCTGGATAATGGCCTCAGGGATGGTGGGCACGGTGGCAAAATTCATGTCCGCAATCCACATGGGGATCACATCAAAGCCCTCCCGGGGTGCGGGGAAGGAGAAAAGGCCGGGCTTGCCAATGGCATCTACGGCAATGGCATCCTTGCCCACCCGGTCAATGATGGATGTAAAATCGTATTTCATAAGTTCCTCCTTTAGATAAACCAATCCGGCAATTTTTCAAAACGCATTTGCCTGCTCTGCCAAGGGAAGCTCAGACAGCAGGAAAAGAGCATGGGGGATGTAGCCTCGTCACGGCTGCCGTATTTGTGATCGCCCACCAGCGGAAAGCCCCGGCTGGCAAACTGCACCCGGATCTGATGGCTGCGGCCGGTGTGAAGCCGGATGCGCACCAGATCGGTGCTGTGGCGCTGGAATTCCAACCGCGCTTTTTTAACGCCTTTTCGCTCCTTTTTTACTACAAATACCTTATTTTTGGAACTATCCTTGAATAAAAGGTCGGTCCAGTCGCCGCTCTCGGGGGGCTGGCCGTGGACTTTGGCTACATATTCTTTGACCATGGTGCCCTCTTGTACTGCTTTGGACAGGGTGGCGGCTGCAGCCTTGGTACGAGCATATACCATGACGCCGCCTACATTTTTGTCCAACCGATGAATAGGGAAAACTTCGCCGCCCAGTTGCTCAATCAAAGCAGCAGAAACTTCCATTTCCGAGTCCAGCCCCACCGGCTTGACGCAGACCACGATCCCTTTGTCAGAATATATAATCTCCATGCAAAATCTCCATTTTTCTTTCATTATATAATAGAAAGCGAAACTTGGCAATCACAAATTGGGATTTATAGCACACTTAGTAGGGAACGCTGTCCTCAGCGTTCCGACCGCGAAGCGGCCCGAATTTGTACCAATGTATCGTAAAAACAGGAAAGATGAACGATTTTGGGGGCATCGAACCCCCAAGATCGTTTCGGAACGCTGAGGACAGCGTTCCCTACGAGGGTGTACAAACAGAGCGATAAACGAAAAATTGAAATTATAAAAATATAACTTGACATGGGGCGGCAAAAATGCTATAATGCCATGCGTGGTGCTCAGGTGCCGTGACAAAAATGGGCCTTTAGCTCAGTTGGTTAGAGCCTCCGGCTCATAACCGGATAGTCCCGGGTTCGAATCCCTGAAGGCCCACCATATAGGGGTATAGCTCAATTGGTAGAGCGGCGGTCTCCAAAACCGTAGGCTCTGGGTTC
>JAZUAW010000074.1:0-25386 GCA_045638225.1 Faecousia sp.
GGTGTGCTCTACCAGGGCGACGGCATTGACCTCATCCCCACGGATAAGAAAGCGGTGGCTGTGGCAGTAACCGGCATCACCGCCGGCACCAAGCTGACATACAACGACGGCACCAATACCATCGAATTCATTTACAGTGCGGAAATCTCTGCCAAGACAGGCGTTGCAACCTATGTTGCTTTGGTGGATGCTTCCATTGCTACCGAAAACTTTACCAATGACAGTTATTACACCCTGCCCGGCGGCAATGCTACCACCGTCACATTCGGCGACACCAACGGTGATGGTGTGCTCAATGCCCAGGATGCCCTGGCTGTAGTAGATGCATGGCTGCGCAAGGGAGAGGAACCCACCGACAACGAGATCCTGACCATGAATGTCAACGGTGACAGCCGCATCAACACCTTTGATGCCCTGGGTATCGTTGAGAAATTTGTAACCGGCAGCGAACTGGGTGTGATCACCAAGGCCGCTACCATTACCGGCAACCAGTAACGACTTGCGGGCGGGGGTATCCCCCCGCCCTTTTTTAAAGGAGTGTTTCCATGAAGAAATGTATGAAAAAGCGATGGCCCTGGATCCTTGGCGCTTGCATTTTGCTGATTGTGCTGATCCTGGTGCTCGTGCAGTGCGATGGCCGGGTCTTTGGAATGCCGACCTTAACGGTGGAAACACCTCAAAAACTTTCTGCGTCCGAAACCACCGAGTTTACCTTGGATGTGACGATCTCGGATCTTGCAGATGCGCTGTATCCGGCTATGAGTATGAGCATTTCCTTTGATGCTTCCCGCCTGGAGTTTTTGGGCGTGGCAGAAGGCAATGTCTTTGTTTATGACACGGAAAATACTACCGGACAGAAACTACCGGCGTGGAGCTATGATGTAGCAAGCAGCAACACCAGCGGAAAAATCAACATTATGTACCTGGATCTGACGGGCGGCAAACATGCTTTCAGCAAGGCGCTGCTGGCAGAAGAAAATAATGTAGTCCTGCGGCTGCGTTTCCGGCTCAGAGGTAGCGTGCGTGCTGGGGATGTGATGGATCTGATCGTGGAGGATGCGGTGTTTGCCGCCTCCGATGAAACCCAAAGCCTTGCCATGACTTTGGATACCTTGAAAGTTAGAAATGGCAAGATCGTAGTAGGAGAATGATTATGAAGAAACCTATCAGCCTGTTGCTGGCTGTTATGATATTGATCACTATGTGCGCTTGCCAGGGGAATTTTGGCGGCGTGGATCTGCAAGCGCCCATGGACATCCCGGCAGATGGCAAGATTGCTGCCAAAACCCTGGAGCAACTGAAAAACAACAATGCCATCAGTGTTTTCAAAGGCACGAGCAATGGAATTGCCTATGAATGGACTATTTTCGGCAGCGACATTGCCAACCCCAAGCAGATCGACCTGTCCGTTGCGGTGACACATTTGGCAGACGGCAGTCTGCGGGTCACTTTGGGACAGACGGAAAACTTTGGTTTCTCTGCACTGCTGTCCATCACCTTGCAGGAAAGTTGGCAGGCCCAGAGCGCCACCGCTTACCAGGGGCAGATCGCTGTGGCTTCTGTGTCACTCACCGGCAGTAAAACCACCATTTTGAATATTTCTCTCGATGGCTCCATCCGGGATTTTGTGATCCATCCCGACGCCCTGCCGGAAGAAGATGGGGACACCGGCAATACCGATCCCACCGAAGGCACCAAGGACCAGTATTTGACGGATCCTGTTCCTAATGGAAAACCCAAACCCGTAGAGCCGGATAACCAGGAAGTGGACAAGGGAACTGCTTACACCTGCACTTTCTCCATTGAGTGTTCTACCATTCTTAATAATTTGGATATGCTGGACCCGGAAAAACTGGAAATGGTGCCGTCAAATGGCGTCATCCTGGCAACTGTTACCGTCACTTTCTACGAAGGCGAATCGGTGTACGATGTGTTACAGCGGGTGTGTAAGGAATACGACATCCACATGGAAGCAGAATGGACGCCCATTTATAACAGCGCATACATTGAGGGAATCCACAATCTGTATGAATTTGATTGCGGTGCATTGTCCGGCTGGATGTATCGGGTCAACGGCTGGTATCCCAACTATGGCTGCTCCCGGTATCAGCTGAAGGATGGCGATGTGGTCGAGTGGCGTTTTACCTGCGACCTGGGTAACGATATCGGTGGCGGTTATGCCGTTGGTGGCTGAGATGCAGGATAGGTTTTCAAAGTATCACCCCTTGGTAAACTTCTTGTATTTTGCCTTGGTGATCGGCTTTTCCATGGCACTGAACCACCCCTTGGCCCAAGGAATATCCTTGTTTTGTGCTACTATCTATGCGGTGCATGCAGAGGGAAAGAAGGCCGTGCTGTTTTGCCTCCGCTGGTGCTTGCCCATGGTTTTGCTGACAGCCTTCATAAACCCGGCTTTCAGCCACGAGGGTATCACCATCCTACTGTATTTCCCTACGGGAAATCCGCTGACATTGGAGAGTATCCTTTATGGCATCTCTTCCGGTGTGATGATCGCCACGGTCATATTGTGGTTTGTGAGTTTCAATCGGGTCATCACTTCCGATAAGTTTATCTACCTCTTTGGCCGCATCATTCCGGCTATGTCACTGGTGCTGAGTATGACGCTGCGGTTTATCCCAAAGTTCAAAGACCAGCTTTCTAGCGTGGTGGATGCCCAAAAGAGTATCGGCAGAGATATTGCAGAAGGGTCTCTTTGGCAGCGGACAAAGATCGCAATCACGGTGCTGTCCATCATGGTCACCTGGGCGCTGGAGAATGCCATTGAGACTGCTGACATTATGAAGAGCCGGGGTTATGGACTAAAGGGCCGCACAGCTTTTTCCATCTACCGTTTTGATGATCGAGATAAGATGGCATTGATTTACTTGGGTTTCTGCGGTTTTTATCTGCTGGCAGGCAGCATGATTTCTGCTTTTGGATTCCGGTATTTCCCCAGCATCCGCTATATTGGTCTGAATGCTGCGACCCTTTCTTTTCAATTTGTATATTTGATTCTGTGTGTGATGCCCGTTGTGCTGAACTGGGCGGAGGAATGTAAATGGAAAGCTATTCATTCAAAAATGTAGATTTTACATACCCGGAGGGTGAGAAAAAGGCCCTCCGGAATATATCCTTTGCCGTTCAGCAAGGTGAGTTTGTGATCCTCTGCGGCCCCTCTGGCTGCGGTAAATCTACCCTTTTGCGGCATTTGAAATCTTGTTTGACGCCCCATGGCCTGTTCTCCGGCGAGATCCGCTATCAAGGCAAGCTTCTGCTTGACATGAGCCAGCGGGAGCAGGCGCAGCAGATAGGCTTCGTGCTGCAATCCCCGGAAAACCAGGTGGTCACCGATAAAGTATGGCACGAGCTGGCCTTCGGCCTGGAAAGCTTGGGATATGATACCCCCACCATTCGTCGCCGTGTGGCTGAGATCGCCGCCTTCTTCGGTATTGAAAATTGGTTTTATAAGAATGTCACCGAACTGTCCGGTGGACAGAAGCAGCTGCTCAGCCTGGCCTCCGTTATGGCGATGCAGCCGGGTGTGCTGGTGTTGGACGAACCTACCGCCCAGCTTGACCCTATCGCAGCGGCAGATTTTCTTGCCTTACTTGGCAAGATCAACCGGGAACTGGGTACTACCATCATTCTGACAGAGCATCGCTTGGAAGAAGCGTTTCCTTTCGCCACACGGGTCATCGTGATGGATGAAGGCACCATTATCTGTGATGATAAGCCGGAGAATGTGGGTCTGCAGCTGAAGGACAAGGGCAGCGGAATGTTCCTTGCCATGCCTACTGCCATGCGGGTTTGGGCGGCAGTGGAAACAAAACTGGATTGCCCCATGACTGTCCGTGACGGCAGCAACTTCCTTACCCGGCGAGTGGAGGAGCAAGCTTTCTTGCCCCTTGCAGAAAAAAATCCCCCGGTATACCCAGAGGAAGTAACTTTGGAATGTGACGATCTGTGGTTCCGCTATGAAAAAGACAGTCCCGATGTGGTGAAGGGATTTTCTTTGAAACTCCACAAGGGTGAGTTCTATGCCATCCTGGGCGGCAATGGTGCCGGTAAGTCCACTACCTTGAAGGTGATCTCCGGTCTGCGGGATGCTTACCGGGGTGATGTGCGCTTGCAAGGCAAGCTGGGGCACCTGCCCCAGAATCCCCAAACCTTATTTGTGAAAAGAACTGTCCGGGAGGACTTGTACGAAGTGTTCCGGGGTGAGAAGATCCCCAAGAAACAGCAGGATGCAGAGATTGCCCGAATCGTGGAACTTTGCGGTTTGCGAGAGTTCCTAGACCGCCATCCTTATGATATTTCCGGTGGCGAGCAACAGCGTACCGCCTTGGCAAAGGTACTTTTAACCCAACCTGATATTCTGCTTCTGGACGAGCCTACCAAAGGTTTTGACGCAGAGTTCAAGGTAACCTTTGCACTGATCCTGCGCTGCCTTGTTGCCCAAGGCGTCACTGTTCTGATGGTGAGCCATGATGTGCCATTCTGCGCCGAGTATGCCCATAAATGCGGTCTGTTCTTTGACGGCAGTATTGTGGCGGAAGGTACGCCCAGAGAATTCTTCTCCGGTAATAGTTTCTATACCACCCCGGCAAACCGTATGGCACGGCACTTGATTCCCCAGGCGGTGACGGTTGCTGATATCATTGGCTGCTGCGGTGGAGAATTGCCCGCCGATCCGGAGATCCCGGAAACTGTGCCGCTGCCTGCGGTGAAGGAATCCGCTGTGAACTTCAAACCCACGCCGCTGCCCATTTGGAGAAAGGCACTTGCCGGAATCTCCTTGACAGTTGCGCTGTTGGTATTCTTCTATGCCACCAGCATCACAGATCTTTCCGCTCTCATTAACCAAAGCGGTATCAGCGCCAGCGGTGAGCAGCAGCTTATGCTCTATTTTGTACTGATCGCTGCGCTGGCTGTGTTTATTGTCGCCATTGGTCGCAGAAGTGCCCCCTCTGCGATGCTGCAGACTCCCGTCAAACAACGAAAGCTAAGCAAGCGTACCTTAGTAGCCGCAGTGCTGATCTTGCTGTGCATTCCCGTGACCATCTTTGCGGGTATCATGTACTTAGGCAATCAGCATTACAATATCACCGCTTTGCTGGTATTGCTGGAATGTATGCTGCCGTTTTTCCTGGTCTTTGAAAGCCGGAAACCCAAGGCAAGGGAGCTTGTGACCATTGCGGTGCTGTGCGCCATCGGCGTAGCTGGCCGTTCGGCTTTCTTTATGCTGCCCCAGTTCAAACCGGTGCTGGCATTGGTCATCATTTCCGGTGTAGCCTTTGGCGGAGAGACCGGATTCTTGGTAGGTGCGGTTACTATGCTTGCTTCCAATGTGCTGTTCTCTCAGGGTCCCTGGACACCCTGGCAGATGTTCAGCATGGGCATCATCGGCTTCCTTGCCGGCATTCTCTTCCGTAAGGGTCTGCTTCGTCGCAGCCGGGGAAGCCTTGCAACCTTCGGAGCCTTTGCCGCTGTCATCATCTATGGCGGTATTATGAATCCCGCTTCTGCTCTGATGTACAGCTCCCAGAGCATCAATTGGGAAGTGATCCTGGCGTATTATGTATCCGGCCTTCCTATGGACCTAGTCCATGCCGCCGCAACAGTTATTTTTTTGCTCATCGCTGCCGAAACCATGCTGGAAAAACTGGACCGGATCAAAGTGAAGTATGGATTTGTTGAGTAACACATCGTATTTATGCACCTGCTGTGGGCGTTTTCCCTTATTTTTTCCCTTACGGGAATGCGAAGAATGAAAAATATATGGACTATTGAGAGTAAAAAGTACGCTAAAATAGCAATAATGGAGAAAAAACGCACTTTTTGCTACATAAAAAACTTAAGGCAACCCAATTCAAGTCCTAGTGCCCCCGCCAAAAAAGAACACACCGAAAGGTGTGGTCTTTTTTGGCAGGCACGGACTTGAAAGGGCGGCACCAGTCCGCAGACTGGTGTCAAATTGAGAGCAGGCGAGCAATTTTTAGCCCGTGGGAAAGTCCATTGGCAACGGACGGCAATCCGCAGGATTGTTGGTTGTTGCCAATCTTATCCCTGCCAAGATTGGGAATTTGCAATGTTATGTTGCAAATTCCCTTTTTTATTTGTCTAAAAGTTTGGATTATCCTTTTTCGGAAATGTCAATTTTCGTTCTGGGCCTACGGTCTCACTAAAAAAGTGAGGGGTAGATTATGCGAATGAAAATGGTCTGCGATGACCGCGCTGGCTGTCCCTACGATAATTCCTGTGTGGAATGCTTTTTGCGGAACCGAATGTGTGGATGCATTCAGTCCCCCGCGCTTTCTTTTGTCTGCTTCGGGAAACACCCGAAAACGAGCCTCTCCGTATGAACTACATCGATGTGATTTCCAGAATGCAGATGGAGGAGCTTTTGCTGCAATACAAACCAACCATTCTGCTTGTGAAGCACGATAAAACTTTTTGTGACAATATTGCCACTGAAGTGGTGCAGCTTTAAAATGCGCACACGCCCCGAAGGTGACTCCGGGGCGTGTGCGTTATTGATCTAACTGGATGGACTGCATGATACGGTTGTCCAAGGATTCGGAAGGCTGCACTTCCGCTTTGCGGATGGCGGCTTTTACTTCTTTTTTACCCACGGGCAGTTCGTTTATGACCACGGGGGTGCCAGCTTCTGTAATTGCCAGAGCACCTTGTTTGCGAATCTGCAAGAAGAGGAAAAATGCCAGAATGAAACCGCACAATGCAAGGGTGAAGCTCCAAGAAAGGCCTTGATTTTGTGGGTTGGTCACCATCAGCACGTGTCCAGTTGGTGTCGGCGACTGTGTGCCGAGACTAAGCTGGGGATAGGTATCTGTGTAGCTGAAGCAAACTGCATCGCCGTATTGCTCGGTGACTTGCCGGATCATTGCCAATGTGTCGGTGTTTTCAGCAAAGTCGATATGCACTTCGAAACAGAGCCTGTTTTCATATTCATTTACACCTGCCGTAACCAAGCCGAGCCCCGCTTCAAAGTATGCATCCACCACCGCGTCCTGAATGCGGTAGAGATAATTGCGGGAGTAGGTTTGATACACGATGGTTACTGTGGCATCATCCTTTACCAATTCCAAAATTTCCAGCCGCCCAATTTCTCCGGCTTCGCCTTTGACAACACCAAAGGTCAGATTTGCGGTGCTGCCGTCCGTTGACCACACGCCGGTGATATAGTCAGGTACACAGTCCCGAGTGACCCAGTCGGCATAGAGCTGCCCTGCATTTTCGTATGTGCCGTCGTCCACGGCGGAAACCGAGACGGCACAGCTGTACAGCATGAGAAAACACATGACCAACAAAAGGAACTTTTTCATAAATCATCCTCCATTCATCGCTGCTTGTATGTGTTTGAGCGCCTTGCGATATTTTCGATAGGTGGCCGGCAAAGACAGACCTACAATATGGGATATTTCTCTGAAATGCAGATCCGCGTTCAGATGCAGAATCAGGATATCCCGCTCATCGGCGGGAAGATTTCTCAGCGCCGCCTCTATATCCATTCGCAGATGAATGCGATCATACATATCATTTGCGGTGCTGGGTGGGTCTTGCTCGGCCGTTCGTGATTTCTTGCGCAGAGCATCGATGGACAGATTGCGCGCCATCTGGAATATCCATGCTCTGATATTTTTGACAGAAGGGTCGGGGGGCGAACGGAATAATTTGACAAACACGTCGTGGGTGATGTCTTCTGCGGCTTCTCTTGACTGCGTGATGCGGTAGCAGATGGTGAATACCGGCTGTTTCAGAGTCTGATATACACAGGCAAATGCTTCCCGGTCTCCTTGTTGAATCCGTGCAAACAGTTCTTGCAGATTGATTTCGGACATGCCCAACCCTCCTTTCGTTTACTATGACGAATGAAAACGCCTGTTTTTTCGCGGAGACGATAGAATATTAAAAAACCCGGAGGAATCTCCGGGTTGTATGACTTCTTTATATATAGTATAGCAAAAAAGCACATATATTTCAAGCCTTGCCTGTATAGGAAAATTCCTGTAATAAATCCATTGGAAGACTGTCAACAGACTTCAAATTTTCGTTTGGCAAGCAGTTGCGCCCTGCGGTGCTTCTTGCAACGGAGCGATAAACATCAATTTGCCGCTTTTTTGATATGGGACAGAGATATAATCATTGATTATTCGCACTTTTATGCTAAAATAAAAGAAAATGTTCCCATTGCGGTCATGGCTTGTGACGACTATTGTAACAGAAGGAGGACAGAATCTATGAAAGCAAACAAATTTTTCGCTTTACTGCTGTGTCTTGCGATGCTGCTGGGCATACTGCCTACCGTTGCATGGGCGACCCAGCAGCATATAGATGTGCTCCATATGGAGGCCCTTGATGGTGACTGTTCCAAACCCGGCCGCCGGGAATACTGGCATTGTGGGGATGAAGGCTGCGGCAAATATTTCGCCGATGCAGCGCTGACGCAGGAAATTCGGCTTGCGGACACCTTCGCTGATGCACCCGCGTCTCACAGCTATGATGCCGATGGCCTCTGCACCGTCTGTGGCGAAACAAGGAAAACCATGACCTTTGTCAAGTATGGAGGCAGCAGTTACAGCAGCGATATGGACGGCCTTTTGGTGATTTTTGTGGCTTTCCATGGGGGCAAGGCCTATGTGATGGGCAACAGGACCCTGGAAGATGGCAGCCGGGAAGCGGTGCAGGTGCCGGTCAAGAACACCGGCACCATCGAAACAGATTCTGGCGCAGCTGAGTTTTTTGCTTTTGATTATGCCGAGGCTACATTCAATCCTGACGGTGGCTATATGACTGCCGTGGATGGCAAGATCCGGGTCTACGATCAAGGCCGTCGCAAGGAAGCTGGATTGCCCGGCGGTATTCAATTTGCCGAGGAAAATGAGCTGGATAATTCCGGTTGCCTGTGGTGGCATGGACCCTCCGGTGACGATAAATACATTGTCTTCGATGATGAGACCCTGACATTCCGTCCCTCTGCCTCTGCTGATGACAGCATTGTGTGCTATGTTCAGATTCGCATCCATGAAAACTTACAATATACTGCAGCTGTCCAGCCTACCTGCACCCAGCAGGGAACGGAAGAATACTGGTACTGCAAAGATTGTGACGGGTTTTACCAGAACCATAACTTTGAAACACCTGTTGCACCGGAAGAGGTGGGCGGCTGGGTCACGGCCCAGACCTTCACTGTTCCGGCACTGGGCCATCGGTATGAGGCCGGTGGTGCCTGTTTGCAATGTGGCATAAAACGCCCTGTTTACACCCAAATTTCCACAGTGGAAGCCTTTGACGCGCTGGGGGAGGATGCTTCCTACATCCTTGTCGTCAAGGATGGAAGTAATACCTATGCCGCCTTCCTGCCGGATTACAACAATTTTGTAAATCCCTGCGATATCGATTCCGACGGCGACGGCACCGTGGATGTGCTTCAGATGGATGCCAACGGAAACACCATTCCCGATTGTATCGAGATCCTGTTTGCTGATTGGTGCAACTGCGATATGGACGGAGACGGGGACATGGATGAAGAAGACTATCAATTCTTTGTTGCGGATTTTATTGGCTCCGAGGCCACCGGCATGGAGGCGTATAAGCTGTTTTTGGAGGACAATTATTGGGATATCTCCATGATCTACGAATCTCAATTTCTGGATGTCCCCAACTATGTGGAAGTGATCGTGGCTGCTGATGGCAGCATTACCCTGGCCGATGAGGGTGTCATGGAATTTCAGATGATGTCCGCAGGCGTTTGGGGTGGCGCGCCCTATTCAGAAGAAGGGCTGGAACATTTCGGTATTTTGCAGACCGAGCGCATTTGTGCTGCATGGATTCCCAACTATTGGATCGGCAACAACGGCATGCTGGGCTATTACGGCGAGGGCCATTTTGACGTCCAGTACCGCAGCTACGGTGATGAGGAATGCCCCGGCATCACGGATCAAAAAAATTGGAAGATCAGCTTCAATGATGATGGGTCGGTTTGTATGGTGGCCACATGGGAGCAATACAGCAACTCCGGTGCACTGCAATTTGTCAAATACACCGATGAAAACGGGAACGAGAAGATGACTATCGTAGGCTTGCCGGATTGGCTCTGGAACGACAGTTCTATCATGGAGAATCGGACCGAGACGCTTGCCGTGTATCTGTATGCCGCCCAGCCCAGCAATGCCCACGTTCATCATTGGGATGGTGGCATCCAGACTAAGGCGCCTGCCTGCGTGGAAGAGGGCCAAATCACCTACACCTGCGCCGATTGCGGCGAGCAGTATACCGAGCAGATTCCGGCTACAGGCCATCAGCGAACCCATGTGGAACATGAGCGGGATGCCACCTGCGGGACGGACGGTTACACCGGTGATATGGTCTGTGACGACTGCGGTGCAACGGTCAAGGCGGGCAACGCAATACCGGCCTCAGGCCACCATGTATACGAGGAATGGATTGTGATCACCGAGCCGACTGCGAAAGAACCCGGTCTGCGTCAGCGTGACTGCAAGCACTGTGATCATGTGCAACAGGAGATCATTGAGGCTCTTGGTGTGCCTCTGGGCGATGTCAATGGCGATGGCACTATCAATGCCCGGGATGCACGGATACTGCTGCGTTTCCTGGCAGGATTGACCGAAGCGGACGAAATCGAAGAGGCTGCCGCCGATTTTAACGGTGACGCCAAGATCAATGTCCGGGACGCCAGAGAGATTCTTCGCCACATTGCCGGGCTCGTCTAAAATAAAATTAAGAATGCCGTCGGGATTTCCGACGGCATTTTGCATAGGAAATGGTCCCTGCGAACCTGACCGATATGGGATGTAAATATGTTCAAAACGGATATTTTGAAAATGCGTTCTTGACGTATAGACAAATATCCGCTATCATGGAATTGGAAAAAGTGCCCAAAGTTTACTGCGTAAACAGGGTAAAATTTAGGAGGATGATACAATGAAAACGAAATTCAACCACAGACTCCTTGCAGTTATCGTTGCATTGATGCTGGTCGTGCAGCTATTGCCGGCCACCATGCTGGTTTCTGCCGCAGAAGAAAATGTTTATGTTTTGGATGCCACTGCCGATTTGACCGCTATGGACGCGGGCGCTAAGGCAGATGGCGATACCGAGGTAATCGGCGATTATTTCACCATTACCTACAGCGCCAAGACCAAGATCGACGGTAGCAATAAGAACTTTGAGGACGGTTATTCTGCTACCCAGCGTCTGAACTTTGGCGGCAAGACCAATGTTGAAGGCGGTATGCTGAATACTGTCAAGTTCACCACCTCCGCAGCAGCCACCGTGAAAATCTGGTGGGTCTCCGGCGGCGATGGCCGCAGCTTTGCCATTTATGACGAAGCCGGTCAGATCCTGATGAATACCACTGACGAGTCTATTAAGAATAGCCTCTACATCTCCACATTGGAGTTGTCTGCTGCCGGCACCTATTATCTGGGTGTTCCCGAGGGCAGCAACTACCTGTTCAAGCTGGAAGTCACCGAAGCCGGTGAAGCTGGCGGCGATATCGAAGAGCCTGTGGCACCTGCTACCCTGTGGGACTTCCGTTCCGAAGAGTTTGAAGGCCAGGGCGAGTGGAATGGTCTGAAGATCGTCAGCGCCAACAGCTTCAAGCGCCATGGCGCTCAGTACGGCATGTCCATTAAGGACGCAACCATCACCGTTCCCGTATCCGGCCCCAGCCAGATCATCGTCAGCGTGGGCTACAACTGGGATGTTACTTTCCCCGATGGCACCCAGCACCGTGATGATACCAACCCCGGCGACATTGACGTGGTCTTCGAGTATACCGGTGAAGCCGGCACTGTGGACATCGTTGTTGGTCCCGACTTTACTTCCTACATCAAGCAGATCGAAGTCAAGGAAATCGTTCCTCCCGCAACCCTGTGGGACTTCCGTTCCGAAGAGTTTGAAGGCCAGGGCGAGTGGAATGGCCTGAAGATCGTCAGCGCCAACAGCTTTAAGCGTCACGGCGCCCAGTACGGCATGTCCATTAAGGACGCAACCATCACCGTTCCCGTATCCGGCCCCAGCCAGATCATCGTCAGCGTGGGCTACAACTGGGATGTTACTTTCCCCGATGGCACCCAGCACCGCGACGATACCAACCCCGGCGACATTGACGTGGTCTTCGAGTACACCGGCGAAGCCGGCACTGTGGACATCGTTGTTGGTCCCGACTTTACTTCCTACATCAAGCAGATCGAGGTCCAGGAGATCGTCGAGCCTGCTACCTTCTGGGATTTCCGTCTGGACGAGTACACCGGCCAGAAGGAATACAATGGCCTGGTGATTGATGCCACCCAGTGCAACAAGCACGGCGCTAATTATGGCCTGCAGATCAGCAATGGTACCATCTATGTTCCCGTGCCCGGTCCCGCTCAGATCACCGTGGCCGTGGGCTACAACTGGGATATTACCTTCCCCGACGGCACCCAGTATGCCGACAAGACTGACTCCGGCGATATCGAAGCTGTCTTCAACTACACCGGCGAAGCCGGCATGATGGAGATTGTCGTTGGCAACGAATTTACTTCTTACATTAAGTACATCCAGGTCGATCCTAAGGATGTTTCTGAGGTTCCTGAGCTGGATCCCAACAAGATCTATGTGTGGGACTTCGGCGCAGCAGTTCTCGAAGGCGAGCAGTATGTCAACATGCTGACCGTTGACGAGATCAACAGCTGGTTCGAAGCCGAGCCCGGCTCTACCGGCATCAATATCGCCAGCTTCACCACCGCTGATGGCCTGCTGAGCTTCAATGACGGCGGCTATCCCACTACCCATCGCCTGCGTACTACCAATGCAGCCCTGACCCGTTGGGATGACAAGAGCCTGACCGATGCCGACGGCAACGAGTACACCGGCTATATCTACTCCAACAAGAGCCAGGACGCCACCGTTTATCTGGCTATCAAGGTCAATGCCGGTGAAAAGGTCACCATCGTGGTGGGCTCCAACGGCGGCGACTCCCTGATCAATTTCGAATCTCCTTCCGGCAAGATCGTCACCGGCGAGTATCTGTCCAGTGGCGCCAAGGCTCAGGTTTTGACCTTCTATCCCACTGAGTCCGGTGAGTATCGCATCTACTCCACCACCGAGAAGCTGGTCGTGGCCCGCATCATGCGTGAGGCTACCAGCGATATCACTGTCACCGGTAAGGTGGAAGCCCCCGAGGGTCTGAGCAACTATTCCGTGGTCTTTACCAACACCCTCAGCGGCGCTGTCTACACCGCTGAAGTCAAGGACGGTGCTTACTCCGTCACCTTGAAGGATGGCTACAGCTACACCATGACTCTGGCTGATGCCAATGGTTATGTGATCACCAGCAGCGACACCCTGACCATCGAAAAGGGTGCTGCCGAAGTCACCAACGACATTACCGTCGAGCAGGTGGATCTGGTCATCGTTACCGGTACCATCGCAGGCCTGTCCGAGGAAGCTCTGGGTAAGCTGGCTCTGAACTTCAAGGCCGATACCCTCTACATCCCCGAGATCACCGTTTCCGGCAATACTTACGTTGCCATTCTGGAAAAGGGCGTTACCTACCAGATCGTTGTTTCCGGTATCAATGACTATATGCTCATCAGCGACGCTTCCGTTTGCTATGACACAGATGCCAATGCCGACATCGTCATGGATGCCAAGCCCGTTTACACCATCACCATCGATCCCAAGGGCGCAACCCTGGCCGATCTGGCTGAGGCTACCTTCACCTTCACCAACCTGAATGAAGAAGGCTATGTCTACACCTTCACCGGCGCCGAAAATATCGCTCTGCGTGACGGTGTTTACACTGTTAAGGTCACCAATTCCGGCAAGTTCGTCCAGCTGCTGACCTCCAATGTGAAGGTCTCCGGCGGCGCTATTACCAAGGTTATCCCCTTCACCGATGAGGTTGACGAGTGGAACTTCTCCGACGATGACTTCACCGGTACCGGCGGCAACTTCAATGGCCTGCTGTTCACCAACGGCCAGAAGAACAAGACCTACCTGCTGTCCGCAGCTGGCACCATCTCTGTGCCCGTAAGCGGCCCCTGCAAGATCGTGGTCTCCGCTTGCTACCAGTACTCCTTCTACTTCCTCGCTGAGGACGAGGCTTCTGTGGATCAGAAGTCCGGCTCCACCAGCCAGATCGATTCCTTCACCTTCCTGTACACCGGCGAGGCTGGCTATGTGGATATCACTGTTCTGGGTACTTCCTACCTGACCAAGATCGAGATCGTGCCCATCGTGGAATTCAAGGACACCATTACTGTCGGTGCCGAGGGCTGCGACTACACCACCATCGGTGCCGCTCTGGAAGCTATCCGTTCCATGGACCGTCCCAACAATGAGCGCGTCACCATCCTGATTCAGCCCGGCAACTACGAAGAGATGCTGGTTGTTGATGTGCCCAATGTGACTCTGAAGAACGCCAGCGAGAATCCCAGCATTGGCCTGACCAACAGCGGTGTTGACATCGAAGAGAACGCCGTTCGTATTACCTGGTACTACGGCCACGGCTACACCTACTACTCCATGAGCAATGCCTGCAAGTACGATCCCGATGTGCTGCAGGTCAACAGAGAGAATGGTTATCCCTCCTTCGAGAACCCCGGCTCCGGTACCACCAATGGCAGCTACTGGAATGCCACCGTGGTTATCTCCGCTGATGGTTTCCGTGCCGAAGGCATCATCTTCGAAAACTCCTTCAACCAGTATATTTCCGCCGCCGCAGCGCTGGATATCCTGATTGCACAGGGCAGCGCCAAGGAAGGCTCCATCCCCAGAAGCGAACTGCCCTTCGGCAGCACCGCTGTGCAGGCATACGAGTATAAGGAGCGCGCTGCTGCTCTGGCCATCGCTAACAACTGCTCCGAGATTTACTTCGAGAACTGTAAGTTCATCGGCCGTCAGGATACCCTGTACGGCGGCACGGGTACTACCGTTGCTTTCTATGATTGCTCCATCTACGGCAGCACCGACTACATCTTCGGCGGCATGATCGCAGTATTCGCCAAGTGTGATCTGGTGTTCAATACCAGCGAGCACAAGAATGACGTGGGCTATATCACCGCTGCCCAGCAGTCCTCCGGCCGCGGCTACCTGATGTACAACTGCACCGTCACTTCCACCATTCCCGGTGTGGATACCGCTTCCGAGTATCCCTCCAAGCCCGGTTACTTCGGCCGTCCCTGGGCTGCCAACACCTCCGAAGTGGTCTTCTACATGACCAATATCGAGGCTACCTGCACCAACTGGTATTCTCTGGGCGCTTCTTTGATCGCTCCCGATGGCTGGATGTCCACTCTGAGCGGCGAGAGCAACCGCGTGGGCGAATACGGCACCTACGAGATCGCCATGGGCGTAGATAACGCTGCTAACCGTGTCGGTTGGGCCAATGTGTTCGAGACCGAGACTCTGGCAGACGGCACTCCCATTACCATCGAAGCCTTCCTGGGTGAGTGGGATGCCTTCGCCGGTAAGGATATGACCATTGTCATGTCCACCGAAAAGGTTGACAATGCTCCTAAGGAAGATGATGGCGGCAATGATGAAGACGAGCCCTCCGTGACTATCACCACCGAGCATAACTTCGACTCCCTGACCGATGTCAACATCGGCTCCACTGCGGATAAGGCTGAGATCCCTGCAGGCACTACCTTCGCCGACGGTTTCTTCACCGTAGTTGGCACCCTGACCCAGCGTTATCAGGAGAGCAAGGGCGGTGTCTATGCCGTTGAGATCGCCAAGAATGGCACCGGTGCCATGGAATTCACCGTCAAGGGTACTGCTAATGTGACCATCGTGGTCTCCTCCACCGGCGGCAGCAACACCTCCGCTGTGGCGCTGATCAACGTGCTTACCGGCGAGATCATGACCAATGTGGAAGGTTTGAGCGAGGTTTCCACTACCGCAACCACCACCTTGACCTACAAGGATCTGCCCGCCGGCACCTACCAGCTGATCTCTCCCCAGAGCGATTACAACCGCGGCTTCCGTCTGATGACCATCCATGTGGAGCAGACCTACACCGGTCCCGCTCCCACCGGCGACTGGTTCAGCGTTGTTGTGGCTGCCATGCTGGTCAGTGCGATGAGCGTGATCGCCATCGTACCCAATAAAAAGAATCTCTTCTAATACATTTTCTCCATAAAGGAATGCCCCGCACGGTAACACGTGCGGGGCATTTCTATGTAGTTGATGCGGTAAATTGTTGTTTACGCGATCAAATGACACACCCAATGTAGAGCGGAGGCATGTCTCCGCTCTACGATACAATCGTCGTGTAAATAATCATTTACTTTACAACAGGTGCATCGTGGAAAAATTCCCGGGCGGCTTTGAGGTATCCCTCCGGGTCTACCAGATAGCACAGGCCGTGGCCTGCACCGGCAATGGTGACCAGCTTTTTGCGGGAAGGGCAGGCATCGAAATTAGCTTTGCTCATGTAACAGGGCACAAAATCGTCGCTTTCGCCGTGGTAGAAGATAACCGGCACTTTGCAGTTTTCCAGCGCCTTGGTGGCGTCGGCAGCTTCCAAATCAAAGTGTCCGAAAACCTTAGCGCCCAGCTGCACGAAGGGATAGCTTAGCTTGGGAGGTAGCTTCATCATCCGAATCACTACCTGAATGATTTCCCGGGGGGAGGTGTAGCCGCAATCAGCCAGCACACCTATCACATTCTTCGGAAGATCCCTGCCGGCTGCCAGCAGCACGGTGGAAGCACCCATGGAAATGCCGGTAAGAATGACTCTTACATCCGGGCCAAATTCCCGGATGGCAAAATCCAGCCAGCGGAGGCAATCCTGATGTTCGTTGACACCAAAGGAAATGATGTTACCGTCGCTATGGCAGCTGGCTCGTTGATCCACGATCAGCACATTATGGCCAAGGCTGAAGGCGCGTTGTACACCGCCACACAGATCCCGTTCGGCGTTGCCACGGTAACCGTGGAACATCAGCTCCATAGGGGCGCCGGGGGCGCATTCATAGTATTTGCCGAAAAGCTTCAGACCGTCATGGGATTCGATGGTGTATTCCCGATGGGGCAGGGCCCGCACTTCCTTCATCCATGCGGTCATCTGTTCCCGGTATACCTCGTAGATTTCGCCTTCGGGGATAGGGAAGTCGTTGGGCCCGATCACTGCCTTTTCTTTCACATAAAAGGCCATTCGGAAACAAATATAACTGATCAGCAGCACGATTGCGGTCAGTCCTAATAATATGTAAATAAAAACCATGTTATCAACTCCATAGGATGATAGTCATGTTATATTATATGCAAAAAAACGACAAATGCAATGGCTGGAAATGTAAATTGTTGTTTATTAAATTTTCTGTCATTCCGAGCCGGTGTGCACACTGGCGTGGGAATCCCCTGGTTAGACGGGAAATGTGACGAAAAGCTTCCGGTAAGCTTAGGGGATTGCCACGTCGCCTTCGGCTCCTCGCAATGACACTTCTTTTTTAGTGCGCTAAACAACAATTTACCTATCTATCCCGTGCTTGCAATTTTGGATGCATGTGATATAATAATAACCATGTAAGGGGGTGTGCACATGAAGGCCTGGCAGCATTTTAAGACCATTACCCGCCACCGCTGGCTGGTGCGTCGGGGATGCTTCAAAGTAGGCCTTATTTGGCAGGGCCTGACCCATGACCTTTCTAAATATACCCCAACGGAATTTTCTGTGGGTGCCAAATACTACCAAGGTAACCGCAGTCCTAATTCTGCAGAACGTATGGAAAAAGGCTATTCGCTCTCCTGGATGCACCATAAGGGCCGCAATAAGCACCATTGGGAGTACTGGACGGACTTGAGTCTGGAAACCATGACCTATGCCCCCGTGGCTATGCCTAGAAAATACCTGGTGGAAATGGTGATGGATCGCATTGCAGCCTGCAAGGTCTACCAAGGAGATAAGTACACCGATGCCTCCGCACTGATTTATCTGGAAAAAGGCGTGGACCGCATTCGCATGCACCCCCAAACCCAGCAGGAGCTGGAGTACATCCTGACCATGCTCCGGGACAAGGGCGAGGAAACAACCTTCCGTTACATTAAAAATGAAGTCTTGCAAGGGAAACTCTTCCCTTGGGAAAAGGAGTAATCAAACTATGAGCGCGAGCTGGCTGAAGAAGGCAGTATTTTATGAAATCTATCCCCAGTCCTTCAAGGACACCAATGGCGACGGCATCGGTGACTTCAACGGCATCATCGAAAAGCTGCCCTACATCAAGAGTCTGGGCTGCAATGCTATTTGGATGAACCCCTGTTATGACTCTCCTTTCAAGGACGCAGGCTATGATGTCCGTGACCATAAAAAGGTGGCAGAACGTTACGGTACAGAAGAAGATCTTGTACGCCTGTTCGACGAGGCCCATAAGTTGGGAATCAAGATTCTGCTGGATCTGGTGCCCGGTCATACCAGCGAACAGCATCCCTGGTTTATTGAGAGTGCCAAGGCGGAGGAAAACGAGTATTCCGACCGCTATATCTGGACCGCGAATGCCTTCTGCGGTGGCGACGGCATGCCCTTCATCGGCGGCGAGCACGAGCGCGACGCTACCTATGTCATCAACTTCTTCAAGTGCCAACCCGCCCTGAACTTCGGCTACCGGGATATCCACGATGCCGGTTGGCAGCAGCCCATTGATGCTCCCGGCCCCATGGCAAACCGGGAAGCCATGAAGGACATTATGCGCCACTGGCTGAATCTGGGCTGCGATGGTTTCCGCGTGGATATGGCCGATAGCTTGGTCAAGAACGACCATGGCTACAAGTCAGCTACCATGACCGTGTGGAAGGATATTGCCGGCGCTATTCATGCCGAGTATCCCGAGGCAGCACTGGTCTCCGAGTGGAATCATCCGGAGCAGTCTTTGGGCTGCGGCTTCGATATGGACTTTATGCTGGACTGGGGCGGCAACGGCTACAACCGGCTGATGCGCTTCTACCAGCTGGACAAGAAGGGCCAGATCGTTTCCGATAACAGCTATTTCAAGCTGGAGTCCGATGCAGATATTTCCGGCTTCCTGAAGGATTTCCCCTATGAGGAGTGGAAGGACCTGGGCCTGCGCTGCCTGATCACCTGCAATCACGATACCAAGCGTCCCTCTTTCAATCTGACCGATACCGAGCGTCGCCTGGCTTATGCCTTCATCTTCACCATGCCCGGCGCGCCCTTCCTGTACTATGGCGACGAGATCGGCATGGCTTACCGTTGGCTGCCTACTAAGGAAG
Organism: Faecousia sp.; assembly: GCA_045638225.1. Taxonomy (GTDB): domain Bacteria; phylum Bacillota; class Clostridia; order Oscillospirales; family Oscillospiraceae; genus Faecousia. The sequence goes on from JAZUAW010000074.1 coordinate 19,258, forward strand.
GTGGCTACCACCGCACCGGCTCCCGCACCCCCATGCAGTGGGATAACGGTAAGAAGCTGGGCTTCTCCGATGGCAAGGCAGAGGATTTGTACCTGCCTGTTGACCCCAAACCCAATGGCGCCACTGTGGAAAGCCAAGAGGCTGACCCGGGCTCCATGCTGCATTTTGTTCGTAGCCTGATCGTCCTGCGCCAGAGCAATGAGGCACTGGGCAACTACAGCTCCTTCGCAGTACACCAGATCGGCAAGCGCCTGTTCGGCTACAAGCGCGGTGACTATCTGGTGGCGGTCAACCCCGGTAAGGAAGTCGAGACGCTGGAGCTGGATGGCAAGTACGAGGCCATCTTCACCATGGGCGATGTGAACGTGGCTGAAAAGACCGCCACCCTGGAAAGCCAAAGCTTCGTAGTGCTGAAACCTGTGGTATAAAAGACAGAATAACGGAAATGCTACAGTAGGGGAGGGGCAAAGCTCCTCCCCGAAAAGAAAATTTCAAGAATTTGAAAAAAGTTCTTGACATTTTCGGAAAAGGCTGTATAATATCCATGTTGTCCGCAACATAGAGGATTTGTGTAACGGTAGCACACCGGACTCTGACTCCGTTTGCGGGGGTTCGAATCCCTCATCCTCTGCCAAAATAAAAACACCACCCAATTGGGTGGTGTTTTTATTTTCGCCTCGGATAGAGGGATTCAAACCAATCTAAATGCAACAGTCCGGTGGACTGTTGCTGGCCGGGTAGGGGCCCGGCCACACATTAATTAAATCGAATCCCTCATCCTCTGCCGCGGAACCTTGCATTTTCTACGAAGAGCGATATAATATTTATGTGATTGCAGATATGCGAAAATTGTCGAAGGATTTTTCATAGCTTTTTTGAAAAAAGTTGCACATTTGTGTGCAACTTTTACCGCATTTGACCTTACGGGTAGAAGGACAATTTGTTCTTGCTACTAAAAAGGAGAAATGCCAATGTATTATAAGAAAAGCACCGGAATAATACTGCTAAGGAATGCATGATTTCATTCGTAAGCAGAAAGTGGAAAATATGGAAAACCATTGTAACACCAACTACCTGCTACTACTGCCTTTTTATGAATGGAAGGATTCTTTCTGTCGACGATCCGGAACTGGCGAAAATTCCAGTTCATCCTAATTGCGGATGTTCGATTGAAGCTGTGGGGGCTACTCAGGCGGGGATGGCAACAAATGATGGTACGAACGGAGTTGATTTATTCGTTGCTTTATATGGGATATTGCCAGAAAACTACCTTACAAAAAAGGAAGCGAAGAAGCTGGGATGGAATCCGTTGTTAGGCAATTTAGCAGAGGTGTTACCGGGAAAATTGATTGGCGGCGACATTTATAAGAATCGTGACAAACGACTACCGGATGCACCCGGGCGAGTGTGGTATGAAGCAGATTTCCATTATGAGGGTGGTTACAGAAATCACTGCCGCTTGCTATATTCTAATGATGGGTTGGTATTTGTGACTTACGATCACTATCTCACATTCCAAGAAATTGTACTGGAGGTTATTGAATGAATAGATTCGTTTTAAATTTTGCTGAGGTTCGCTCCTTACAGGAGCTGCACCAGTATTTTCAGAAGGTGTTTGACCTGCCGGAATACTACGGGCACAATATGGATGCGTTGTGGGATTGCCTGTCCTGCTGTTACGATGAAAATACAACGATCGTTCTGAAAAATATTTCTGCATTGCCTAAAGAAATGGCCCCCTCTGTGGATATTATGCTGGAACTGTTCCGTGATTTGCACGATGAAGACGGTGTGCAAATCGAGATTATTGAAAACTCTGCAACGAATGGAGATGTTTCTGGCTATTTAGTCTGACGATTTGCGATATACATTAAGTTCACACCTGCCAAAAAAACACCAACCACTTCTGTGGTTGGTGTTTTTTTATCATCGGATAGAGATTCGAAAGGGCGGCCTCGCCGCAGGCGAGGTAAAAATTGTCCGGTGGACACTTTTTAGCCCGTGGGAGAATCCATGACATTGCGAACGCACCCGAATGGGTGTGGGCGCAAGGTCATTTTGTTATTCGGCAACTCCTTAATTGAATCGAATCCCTCATCCTCTGTCCCACGGTCCGGTACAGTTTCCTTTTGACAAAAATCTGGCTGTTTGCTACAATGGAATACAGAAAAACTTTGTGGGAGGCTTGTTATGTCGAAAAGAAAAAAGATGACAATTATTGTGCTGGTAGCGGTATTGGTTGCCGCGGCGATCGGCTTGGGCGTCTATTGGGGCATCGAGGCATATCGCTATAGCCAGATCCACTATACGATCCACGATACCTTGCCGGACGGACAGGGGAAGAAGGCTACCATTATCCTGCTGGGCGGTCAATCCAACGCCTCTGGCTGTAGTCTGGACAGCTATCTGCAAAAAAATGTGTCCCAGGAGAAGTATGCCGAATATGACGCAGGCTACGACCATATCTATATCAACCATTACGTAACGGGCAACAACGAATCCCAGGGCTTTGTCAAATGCGCCACCCGGCAGGGAGAAATGGGCACCTGTTTCGGTCCGGAGCTGGGCTTGGCAGAGAAACTCCATGAGCTGTATCCCAATGAAACCTTCTTTATCATCAAATGGGCATGGGGCGGCTCTAACCTGAATGAACAGTGGCTTTCTCCCTCCAGCCCGGGAAAAACAGGCGATATGTATCGGAAGTTTGTTAAATATGTTCAAACCAGCATCGATTATCTGGAATCCAAAAACTACGTTGTGGAAATTGCGGGCATGTGCTGGATGCAGGGTGAGTCGGATGCCTTTTCTGTGAAAAATGCCACCGACTATGCCATGCATCTGAAGAATTTTATCAAGGATATCCGCAAAGAGTTTTCCCGCTATGCAGCAGATGAGGGCATCGCTTTCATCGATGCCTATATTGCGGCGAACCCTGTCTATTGGGTGTATTACGAGCAGGTAAACCAGTCGAAAAAGACAGTGGCGGAGTCATCGCCCTTGAATGTGGTGATCGATACCAATGCCCAGGGTCTGGTCTGCGACCGGGAGCCGGAGGAAAATCCCGACATACCCCACTACGATTCCATGAGCCAGATCAAGCTGGGCCATCTATTCGCCGAAGAACTGGCGAAGTTCTTGAAACTCTAAAAATAAAATGGTTACAAACAGTTGCAAAAAGTGACAAAATATGATAAACTGACACCGGAGGCGATCTTATGAGAGATTTTGTGCATCGGTTGTTCAGCGAAAATGGGTCTTCCTTGCAGATCGGACTTTTTGATGTGTGGCATTTGTTGTATCTGTTTGTGATTCTTGGTGGCTCTGTGCTGTTGGGTGTTTTGTTCCGTAAAAAATCCGACGAAACCAAGAATAAGCTGATCCGCTTGTTTGCCTACTTAACAGTGGGTCTGTATCTAATGGATTTTTTGATCATGCCCCTGTCCGATAGCTACAGCGGCATCAGCGTTTATAAGCTGCCTTTCAATATATGTACCATCATGGCGGTACTGGTTCCCTTTGTGCAGTTTAATCCCAAATTGAAGGCCATTAAAACCCCTGTTGTGGTGCTTTCTATTGCGTCGTCTCTGTCGTGGATGTGCTATCCCGGCAGCGCGCTGGGTGGCCAACCCCCGTTCTGCTATCTGATCTTCCAAACTTTTATGTACCATGGCCTGCTGTTCGCCTGGGGTTTTCTGAATCTGGCGCTGGGCGCCGTAAAGCTGGAGATCAAAAAGATTTGGAAAGAGTTTGTGGGCATTTTGTGCATCCTCGTATGGGCCTGCTTTGGCAATGCCATTTACGACGGAGAGCAAAATTGGTTTTTTATTGAGAAGAGCATCTTTCCCTTTTTGTCCGATGAGATCATGCCGCCGGTGGTGGTGTTCTGTGTGTTTGGCAGTTGCCTCGTGATCTATGGCGCATATTACGGCCTTCGTCGGCTGCTTTGTCACGGCGATACAAATGAATAATTGTATGGATTTACATGACAGCGTCACCCTAATTGTGGGGTGGCGCTGGTTTTTTTATCGGATTATGGTGGCAGAGTGTTCCAAATAAAGAAAAATGTGTGCAATTTGCAAAAATAATCCTTGCGTTTGCGAGACTCTGGTGTTAGAATGTAACAAAGGTCAGCGACTGGATATCCAACCGCGGCTGGGGTCTGTTGAGGGCCCAAAGAAAAAAGGAGGAAAACTATATGAAGAAATTAGTTACTTCGCTGATTGTGCTGGCTATGCTGCTGGTTATTGCAACCTCTGCATTTGCTATGCCTGGTGTGGGCTCTGTCGTGGAGCTGCAGCTCGGCGAAAACGCCGTAGAGCATGTTGCTTACTACGACGAAGAGTGGGAAGAGTGGATCGTTATGCCCGCCCAGTGTATGTGGACGGCTGACGAAGCTGGTACTTTGACCATCGACTTCAGCGATGAAGACGAGGCCACTGCATGGTGCCAGATTATCCACAACAACGCATACGAGTACATCATCCAGGAAAAGGGCGGCTCCGTCTCTTTTGATGTGGAAGTTGGCGACACCGTTATTATGATGGTTCTCAATGAGGATCAGTATACTGCCGCTACTTTCCACTTCGACATGATCCTGGAGACTGCTCCTGTTGCAGATTTTGGTACTTTTGAGAATCCCATCATCATCGACTACATTCCTGCTACTCTGGCAGGCACTTTCGGTGAGATTGCTGATGTCTACTACAAGTTTGTCCCCACTGTCGATGGCATCCTGGATGTAGTCGATTTCGAAGGCTGCATGATTCTTGTGCTTGTCAACGGCAACGAAGTCGGCACTGAGCTGCCTGCTACCCTGTCTGCTGGCGATGAAGTCATCATCAACCTGTGGAACTTTGGCGCAGGCGACTACTACGCAGATTTCTCTTATGAAGCTGTTACTGCTGAGTCCGTGGAGCATACCTTTGACTCCCTGGTTGATGTCAACATCGGCAACACCGATGACAAGGCTGAGATCCCTGCCGGCACCACCTTCGCTGACGGCTTCTTCTCCGTCGTTGGCACCATGACCCAGCGTTATCAGGAAAGCAAGGGCGGTATCTACGCTGTTGAGATCGCCAAGAACGGCACCGGCGCTCTGCAGTTCACCACCACCGGCACTGCTGATGTGACCTTCGTTGTCTCCTCCACCGGCGGTAGCAACACCTCCGCTGTGGCTCTGATCAACCTGAATACTCAGGAAGTTATGACCAATGTGGAAGGCCTGGCCGAAGTCACCGGCACTGGCAAGACCACTCTGACCTACGAGGATCTGCCCGCTGGCACCTATCAGCTGGTCTCCCCCGAGAGCGATTACAACCGTGGCTTCCGTCTGATGACCGCCCAGGTCGTTGAGACTGTTGCTGCTCCCGAAGCGCCCGCTTGCCCCCATGAATACATCTACATGGAGTATGACTACTGCTACGACGAGTACTATCTGTACGACTTGGTCGAAACCTGCGCTGACTGCGGCGAGACCTTCGAACGTTATGTTCCCGGCACCAAGGCCAACCCCATGATGATCCCCTTCGAGATGATCCAGTTTAACGAGGATTATACCGAGGCCTATGGCACTGTGACTGTTCCTGCCGGCGAGACCATCTGGTTCGGTATCCAGAATGTTATGGGTATGGAACTGTATATCAATGGCGAGTACTATGGCGTTATGGAGCCCGCGGATCCTTGGGATTTCTGGAGCCCCTGCGCATTTGTTCTGACCAATGATTCCGATGTGGAAGCTACTTACGAGTTTGCTCTGGGCTGGCCCCTGGGCACCGAGACCAACCCCGACCAGCTGCCCGTGAACGGTTCTGTCGATCTGTATCTGCCTGAAGATGCTTACGAGTATGTCTACCAGTGGATCGCTACCGAAGACGGCGAGCTGACTCTGGTGGTTGACGGCGACTTCTGGACTTACAGAGTCAACACTGTCGGCGATCCCGAGGACTGGTCTTCCTACATCTATGGCGATACCTTCTACCAGACCTACGGCGATAAGAACACCATTACCATTTCTGTTAAGGCTGGCGACACTGTCACCGTGTTTGTGGGCGCCCTGCACATTGTTGGTGATAATTGGCTCGCCCCCGAAACCACTCTGACCATTACCACCACCTTCATCCCCGCTGGCGG
>JAZUAW010000075.1:0-38806 GCA_045638225.1 Faecousia sp.
AAATGCTCGCTGATAGCCGTCCACACTCTCGTATCCTGTGTCAAACGCAACATCAATTATCTTTACTTTTTCATCTCGTAATCGGAGTGCAGATTTAGACAATCTCAGCCGCCTGATATAAACTGCGGGTGTCATATGGAGTAAATCCATAAAAAGTCTATATGAGTACCAGGTCGAATACTGTGATACATTCGCAAGGTCAGCCATTGTAATATTTGTATCAAGGTGCATTGAAATGTAGTCCTGCATTCTTTGAACCGCTTCGATATGCCCATCCATTCCTGTTCACCTCCTTATGCTCATAATTATAGGGAAACTCGAACGGTCTTTCTCGACTTAATTTGCTGAAATAGTGCAGCCGCCCTACATATGGGGCGGCTGTGAAATCTGTTAGACAAATTGGAATTTATCTAACCATTTTGAACATTCCTGGGCCATCCCAATCACAAGGCCGTTCTTCAAATCCGCATTTCTTGTAGAAATTAACAGCTTCTTTGGAACTAATCAATTCAAGGCTGACAGCCCAATCCAGGGGTTTACATTCTTTCACATAGCATTCCAATGCAGTCATAAGACATTTTCCTGCGCCTTTACCTTGGTAGGATGGGACTACTGCAAAATCCTTAATGTAGAAAGACATTCCTCCATCACCAATCACTCTTACCATTCCCACAGGGCAGTCCCCATCGTAACAGGTAAATGTTGCAATCGTATTTTTAAGTGCAGTTTTTACTTGTTCGATACACGGAGGCTCCCAGCCGACTGACTTGTACAGGTCAAGAAACAATTCGGGCGTTAGTGTGTTAATCCTTATTTCCATATACAACCTCCGTCAAATTCAAGTTTGTCGAACTGATTGTATCACAGATATACCATTTTTTCAATCTCCCGGTATTCACGCTGCCAAGGTACGAAAAAGCAATCGGGTCCGGCTTCCGTGCCTGAACGAAGGGAAAGGCCCCACTCCATGGTTGGGTGGGGCCTTGGTATGTGATTTAGTCGTTCCGGGAATCAATGTTAACGGAAGCATCGCCTTGCTGGTTGGAGCCGAATTCGTAATCCTTGCCGGGCAGGATGGCATTCATGACGATGCCAGCCAGTGCCGCAATGGCAAGGCCGGACAGCATGATATTCACATTACCCACCATGAAGGTAATGCCGCCCACATCGCCGGTGCCGTACTTCAGGCCGATGGCCAGAACCAGGATCATGGCAGCGATCAGGACATTGCGGGTCTTGGTGAAATCTACCTGATTTTCCACCACATTCCGCACACCCACGGCAGAGATCATGCCGTACAGCACCAGGCTGACACCACCCATGGTGGCAGCGGGCATGGCAACGATCAGTGCGGCGAACTTGGGGCAGAAGGACAGAATGATGGCAAACAATGCAGCCAGGCGAACCACCTTGGGATCAAAGACTCTGGACAGAGCCAGCACGCCGGTGTTTTCACCATAAGTAGTGTTTGCGGGGCCGCCCAGCAGAGAAGACAGGGTGGTGGCAAGACCATCACCCACAAGGGTGCGGTGCAGACCGGGATTTTCTACATAATTTTTTCCAACAGTGGAGGAAATAGCGCACACATCGCCCACATGCTCGACAATGGTGGCCAGAGAGATAGGTGCGATGGTAATGACGGCAGTCAGCAGCATGCTCACATCCAGATCCGCGCCAAAGATGGACAGGGCGGTATTCTCCCAAATCACAGGGATACCAAACCATTTGGCATTGGCCACGCTTGTGGCAACGGTCTCCCGGGTGGTGGGATCTATCATGACGGCAAACAGGTAAGATGCCACAACGCCCAGCAGAATGGGAACGATCTTGATCATTCCCTTGCCCCAGATGTTGCAGATGACGACCACCAGAATCGCCACCAGAGCCACCAGCCAGTTGGCAGAGCAGCTGGAAACGGCGGTGCCGGACAGGGTCAGGCCGATGGCGATGATTACCGGGCCGGTCACAATGGGCGGGAAGAAGCGCATGACTTTACCGGTGCCAAAAATCTTAAAGAACAATGCCAGCACCAGATATATGAGGCCTGCCACAGCCACGCCGAAGCAGGAATAGGTCAGGGGAATCTCCTGGCCGGATGCGGTCACCAGACCATAGGCGCTGAGAAACGCAAAGGAAGAACCAAGAAAAGCGGGGATCTTCAGGCCGGTAATGATGTGGAACAGCAGGGTGCCCAGACCTGCGCACAGCAGCGTGGTGGAAACATTCAAACCGGTAATGGCAGGCACCAGAACGGTAGCGCCGAACATGGCGAACATATGCTGAAGACCTAGAACCATAACTTTGGGTCTACCCAGCGTTTTGGCATCGTACACAGCATCCATCTTTTCTGGATTGGACATAGACAATTACCTCTCTTTATGTATTATCGAAGATAGTATACTTATTTTTGATACATATTGCAATGCAAATATGTGCAAAAATAGGTGATTTTTACAGAATAAATTCAACGATCATGCATATCTCCGCGGATTAGTCTGGAGTGGACCGGTATGAAGTGCTGATGCGCGGTGCAGTGTGCTACCGATGCTGCCCGCATCGGCCATTGCTGCGCAAATCGACCGTATACATCTGCCTGCCTTGCAGACAGAAAACATGGCGAAGGCGCAGTCGGCATCTGCATTGAGTACAGTGACCTTCCCGGCCATGCGCTATGATGATCATTATGATGTCGCCGGCAAGACCACGGTTTCCGTGATTCCTTACCAATCTCGTCCCCCAGAGAATTTCCGCTGGGAAATTGTAGATGGAGAACTTATTAGTATTGCTGACGCGGACTTTTCGTCCAATGCAGTCACTGTCTTGGGAGGCAGTATTACGGATGGTATGATCAGTTTCGGTCGCTATCAGCTTGCGAAACCGATATTGCTGTTACATGATTGTCCGTGGACGATCGAGTGGCGCGGTTTCGGCGACTGGACGGGAATGCTGCTAGCTACGCCCACACCCACACTTACGAAGCTTATGTCACCGAACCCACCTGCACCGAGCCGGGCTACACCACCCACACCTGCGCTTGCGGCGACAGCTATATCGAGGAGATTGCTGCTACTGGCCATGTGCATACCCACATCGAGAACGCCAAGGATGCCACTTGCGGCACCGAGGGATATACAGGCGATGTAGTTTGTGATACTTGTGGCAAAACTGCGGAATATGGCACTACGATTGCTGCCACAGGCGCACACGAATACGGGCCGTGGGTGGTGATTACCGCACCTACTACAGAGGAAGAGGGCCTGCGTGAGCATACATGTGAATCCTGTGGCCATGTTGAACTGGAGGTCATGGAGCCAGTTGATGCGCTCTTAGGCGATGCGAACGGCGATGGAAAGGTTAATGCTCGTGATGCTCGCGCTCTGCTACGCTATATCGCTGACTTAGTCGACGAAAGCGAGATCGAACTTGCTGCTGCCGACTATAATCATGATGGCAAAGTGAACGCCCGTGATGCTCGCGCCATCCTGCGAGCTATAGCTGGCTTGGACTGAGCAATTCATGAATGCAGGTCACCGGAACCTCATCCGGTGACCGCCTTTGCAACCAACAACCGGTGCCCCAAAAGATGCAACGAAGAAAACCCGAGGTTTCCTTGGGTTTTCTTCGTTTTTTGGTGTTTCTCCGCTTTATCAAAAATTGAATAATGATGAGGATAAAAAATGCAAAGCCCGATTTTCGACTGTCGGGGGGGTGTGAACCAAAACATAGGCATTTTAGGGACATATTTGACGATAATTTCTCGTCAGATATGCCCCTTTGCTTTATAATTGTTAATTCTTTGTGTAAGAATCCAGCGGCGCTTGACAAAGTTATTAAAACTGTATATAATGCGCATATACAGTTTTAACAGGGGTAATGACATGAATATATTGATTGATAATAAAAGTGGCGAACCCATATATAATCAGATCTATTCTCAAATTAAAAATCAAATCATAAGCGGTGAGCTTAAAGAGGACGAGATGCTTCCGTCTATCCGGGGTCTTGCGAAAGATCTGCGCATCAGCTTTATCACGACCAAGCGCGCGTATGAAGAACTTGAAAAGGAAGGCCTCATTTACACCCTGCCTGCAAAGGGTTGTTATGTCGCTCCGAAAAATGTTGAGCTTTTGCGCGAGGAAAATCTGAAAAAGATCGAGGAATATATTGAGCAAATAGCAAAGCTCGCAGTATCCTGCAATTTGAGTAAGGACGATATTGTTGAAATGGTTATGTTCGGTATGGAGGAACAAGAATGAACGCAATTGAAATAAAGAATGTAAGTAAATCCTTTTCGGGATTTTGTTTGGGCAATTTGAATTTGACTCTGCCAAGCGGTTGTATTATGGGGCTTATCGGTGAGAACGGTGCGGGCAAAAGCACTACGATAAAACTCATCTTGGATATACTTCACAAGGAGAGCGGAACGATTACGATACTCGGTAAGGACAACGGAAAGGATATCTCGCTTATCAAAGAAGATATCGGTGTTGTAATGGACGAGGCCGGTATTCCCGAATGCTTGACGGCAAAGCAGGTAGGTAAGGTTATGAAGCATACATTCCGTAATTGGGACGAGGCTGAATATGCCCGACTCCTGCAAAAGCTATCCCTGCCTGATAACAAGCCGTTTAAGGACTTTTCCCGTGGTATGAAGATGAAGCTCGGTATTGCTGTTGCTATGTCGCACGGCGCGAAACTGTTACTGCTTGATGAGCCGACAAGCGGGCTTGATCCCGTCGTGCGTGACGAAGTGGTCGATATGTTCTACGACTTTACAAGAGATGCAAATCACTCTATTCTCATATCTTCGCATATTGTCAGCGACCTTGAAAGGCTCTGCGATTACGTGGCATTTTTGCACAAGGGTAAGCTTTTACTCTGCGAAGAAAAAGACAAGTTACTATCCGAGTATGGCATCATTCACTGTACGGTGGAACAGCTTTCCGAGATTGGAAAAGTAAAATATAAAAAAGAAACGCCCTACGGTGCTGAGGTTATCGTGTCACGCAAGGATACACCCGACGGATTTAAGATCAGTCCGATCAGTATTGAGGAGCTGTTTGTATTTATGGTAAAGGAGGCTAGATAAATGAAGGGACTTCTTTTGAAAGATCTATACATGACAAAGAGGTATTGCAAAGCCTATCTTCTGATTACTGTAGTATTTATTGCGGTATCTTTTGCAAGCAGCGAAAATTTGTTTTTCGTGTTTTACCCGTGTTTGCTCTGCGGTATGATACCCGTCAATTTACTTGGCTATGACGAGCGAAGCAGATGGTTGCAATATAGCGAAACAATGCCTTACACCAGAGGGCAGATCGTTAGTGTCAAATACTTCATAGGACTTGGTGCGCAGGTGACTGTTCTGCTCATCACCGGAATTTCGCAGGCAATACGAATGGGCATTAGCGGTACGTTCGTGCTCAGAGAATATCTTGTTCTTATGATGCTCTTACTGATTATATCCCTACTTGCCTCCTCTATCACGCTTCCGTTTATGTTTAAATTCGGCGTTGAAAAAGGAAGAATGGCTTACTATATTATGATAGGCATTGTTTGCGCAGGCAGTATTGTATCATCAAAGCTGTTATCAGACGGGATTCAAACAGAAATAAAATTGAATGGGATTTTATTTATCATATGTTTTATTGGAATTGGAATATACGCATTATCTTGGTATTTGTCTATCGTGTTCTATAAAAGAAGAGAGTTATGATATAATGACTGAAATTCAAAATAGATGTCGATTAATTACGTTTTGAAACTGCATCTTTTTTGGTGCCTCTACACATAAAAGACAGTCATCTATTCGGATGGCTGTCTTTTTCGTTATGGAGCAGGGGCAAGATGATCCAATCGCAACATGCCGGCGACACCATTGATTAAGTCGAGTCCAGCCTCTGCGTTCCCCCAATGTGGGTATCCCTTTGCCTATTATGAATTCTCTGGACGGATCGTCTGACTCGGTTGCCAAAGTTGTGCGCTTGACCACGGAAGAAAGTGCTGACGGGGAGGCTGTGGTTCGTGTGGTAAACCTGAATGGGCAAGATGCGCCGAAGATCAAGGTGATCCGCTTCGGTCGGGATGAAAAAAGCAGGTATGTGGCCATCTGTGAAAAATTTCAGGTGCAAATGGCGTGGCGGTATGCTATACTACAGATTGGCAGGAGTGAAATTTGCGAAAGAGGTGAATGAACATGGCCTTTACGGTACGTCCGGAACTGAAAACCCGTATTTTACAGCAATATGATCTGAATATGATCCACTATCCGAAAAAACGGGAAGAAGTGGAGGCCTTTTTGCAGGGTAGGGAGGAGGCAATTTGCCTTTGTCTGCGTTTTTTGTATGGCCATCTGCCTGCCAATGATCTGCTTTCTTTCCCGGTGCAGATGCTGGCCGGATATGCCGAAGCCTCGCTGGAGGCCTACGAAATCATTGACTATATCAAAACGATTCCTCAGGAACTGTTCTTTACCTATGTATTGTATCACCGGGTCAATTCTGAGTGCCTGGACGGCAGCCGTGGCTTTCTGATGGCAACGCTGCTGCCCCATGTGCAGGGAAAAACCATGGCGCAGGCTGCGTTGGCGGTCAACGCCTGGTGCTTCTCCCAAGCTACCTATACTCCGGCTGATGATCGCACCCTTGGTCCTCTGGCGGTGATGCGCCGTACGTTGGGGCGCTGCGGTGAAGAAAGCGTGTTAGCAGTGGCGGCGCTGCGGTCTGTGGGTATTCCTGCCCGGCAGTGCTATTGCCCACGCTGGTCCCATTGCGACGATAACCACGCTTGGGTGGAGGTGTGGACGGATGGAGAGTGGCACTATCTGGGCGCCTGCGAACCGGAACCTGTGCTGGACAAGGGCTGGTTTACGTCGGCGGCTTCCCGGGCCATGCTGGTGCATACCAAGCAGTGGTCCTGCTTTGATCTGGGCGAAACGGTGCTGCAAACCGCGCCGACTTATCGGGAGGTCAGCGTTACAGAGCGGTATGCGGATCTGAAATTGCTGACGGTGCAGATCTTGCGGCAGGGGAAACCTTTGGAGGGTGTGACGGTGTCTTTCCAGATCGTCAATTACAGCCAATTCTTTACCCTGCATAAAGCCTGCACCGATGCCCAAGGCGTTGCCCAATTTGCCACCGGTCTGGGTGATCTGTGCGTGTATGTGTGCCACGATGGCAAGCTGCTGCTGAAAAAAGTGGATATGCGCCTGCAGCAGGATGTGATGTTGGATCTGGATGAGGGGCAGTCCCTTGCTGCGCTGGATGCCCGGATGGAGCTGGATTTGGTGCCCCCTATAGGAGAAAGTGATGTAGCAGCCCGTACCGATGACCCGGCTCACGAGGAACTGTTGCGGAGCTGCGTGGAACAACGGGAGCGGTATCAGGCCACCTTCGCTAAGCCGGAAGGACACTCCGTGTTTGATTCTGCACTGCGGGAGGCGGCGGGAAACTGGCAGGAAGTGGCGGCGTTTATTGCCGATGAACGCTATACAATTCCGGAAAAAGAGGAACTTTTACGGACCCTGCGGCCAAAAGATTTTGTGGATATCACATACCAGACCCTTTGCGACGCGCTGGATACAGCCTTGCCAGTCAAAAACCAATACCCGGCAGACGTTTATCAAAAGTATATCCTCGCACCTCGGATTGCTGACGAGATGCTGCTGCCCCAGCGGGCAAAAATCCGTCAACTGTTTCCTGAGGGCTTTGCGAATCCTGCTGAAATTCTGGCATGGCTGCAAGGAAATATGCAGATCGTGGATGCATGGGGAGCGGATCATTACGAGGCTGGTGCCTATGGATGTCTGCGTTATAGGCAGGTGCCTGCCCATAGCTATGATCTGGTGTTTGTATCGCTATGCCGAGCCTTTCGGTTTCCCGCCTGTCTGGCACCCGATACCCGCAAAGGGCAATGGCTGGATGAGGAAGGAAAGTGGCAGACTATCCATGACCAAAAGGCAAGGGTGGGCCTGACACTGAAAAATCCAACCGGTACACAACTGCGCTATCAGGAGCATTTTGCGCTGGAGCGGTTCCATGATGGCGAATTTGTTGCCCTTTCTTATCCGGATTTGGTGTTGGGGCAAATCTGCACCTTGCAAGTCGAGCCGGGCCTATACCGATTGATCACCACTACACGCCAGATCGATGGTACAGCCAGTGTGATCCTGCTGCATCCAACGGTGGAACAGGATATGTGTATTACGCTGGAGTTACCTGCGGATCAAACGGTTCAACGGCTGCGGCAAGTGCCATTGCAGCTTCCGGCAGGGCCGGTGCAGCAGACACTGGCAGAGGTGGCCGGTAGGCAAAGCATGCTGATCTTTGCTGATCCCGGCAGCGAACCGACAGAACATCTGCTGCAGGAAATGTTAGAATGTGCCCAAGGATTTGTAGCTGCGGGATTCCCTATCCGCATCTTTATGGAGCGTTTGGAGATGGTAAAAAACGCAACCTTACAGCGGGTGCAGGCTATGCTGCCCATGGTCCAGACCTTGGTCTGCCGGGATCCGGAAGGGGAGGCGGCGCTGCACCGACAGATGCAGGTGGGCGATCTGCGCCTACCCTTTGTGATCGCGGTGGATGCCGTGGGACGGGGCATCTATGCCAGCGCCAACTACAATATCCGCACTGCCCAGAACCATTTGCGGATACAAAAGCTGATCCAAGGTGGGCAGTAAGCACCATGATGGATCGCCGGAAGTTGTAAAGACAATATTGAGACACACCTGAGAACGCACCGAGATGCTGCTTTCTCAGGTGTATTTTTCTGCGGGATATGGAAAAAAGCACCGGAATTTCTATATATTCTAACGTGTACGCATTTGCAATGGCAGTCCATGATGTGTGGACGGAGGTTAGCAAAATAATGACAAAAAGCTACAAAAAGGGGGGACATGTGTGACACCCGAAAACAAATGTGTACAATATATAAACAAAAGTGTTGACAATTTCTGGTATGCACTGTATAATCCCAGTACAAGCTGATATCGATAAAAAAAGAATGATATCTTAGACTGTAAAAATGTAGACCCGTAAAGGAGGCCTGCCTATGACGAAAATCATTCACCTCATGGAATACAGAACCGCTCTTTTTACACGGCGAAAACGCAACTACATACATTGAAGAAATCCTGTTCCCCCCATTAAAAAATATGAAAGGATGTAACAAAGTATGGATTGCAAGAAGAGATTACTGGCCATTGTTTTGGCGCTGATTATGGTATTGCAGTGGTTCCCCGTTATGCCCGGCCGCGCTGCTGCTGCCATGCGCCCCAACATGTCTGACTCCTCCTTTGGTAAGCTGGGTCTGACCGCTGCTAGCGGCATCCAGCAGCAGACCGGTTTGGTTTCCGGTAACAATGGTTTAACAAAATTTGAAAGACCCGAACTGCGGCCTTTCTCTGAAAATAATGTTGCCAGTGTATTCAGTCCCGAAGATCTGGTGACCTTCATCGTGGCTCTGGACGAAACTCCTCTGTTGGAGCGCTTCACCACCGATGAAATTGCTCTGCAGACCAAGCAGGTCGTGCAGCACCAGCTGCAGCTGGCAGAAAAGATCGCTGCTGCGCAGGCTGCCGCTGAGGCTGCTTTCGGTGCGGAAGAAGGCTTTGAACTTGGCTTTACTTATGATATCGCCACCGTCGGCTTCTCTGTCACCACTGCTTTTGCAAACATGGCCGATCTGAATGCTTTGCCCGGCGTCAAGAGTGTCTATGTGGCTCCCACCTATTCCGTGCCCGAGAGCAGCAAGGAACAGCTGGAAGCGCTGACCAACAATGCTACTACTATGATCGGCTCCAACGCCCTCAATGAGCTGGGTTACACTGGCAAGGGTATGCGGATCGCCATTCTGGATACCGGTATTCTTGTGGATCACCCCAGCTTCCAGGCGCTGCCGGATGAGGCGCTGGTTGATCCCATGACCCGCGACTCCGTGGATAAGATCTGGCAAGAGCTGAACGCCGGTAAGATGGCTACCTCTCTGAACCTGTCTTACTACAACAGCAAGATCCCTTTCATCTTCAACTATGTTTCCGGTGACTTCAATGTGGCCAATACCTTTGCCGGTTCTGACCACGGTACCCACGTTGCCGGTATCGCTGCCGCCAACTATGTGGAAGGCTCCGGCGTGATTGGTGTGGCGCCCGATGCACAGCTGGTAGTCATGCAGGTGTTCCAGCAGGGCGGCGGCGCCAGCTTCGCCACCATCATGGCTGCGATGGAAGACTGCGTGCTGCTGGAAGTGGACTCCGTCAACCTGTCTCTGGGCATGGCTGCCGGCTTCTGTGATCCCGAGGGCCAGATGCTGGAAACCATGAAGCTGTTCCAGGATTCCGACATCCAGCTGCTGATTGCTTCCGGTAATGATACCAACAATGCGCTCATGAACCTGTGGGGTTATGATATGTCCATCATCACCAACCCCGACATCGGCCTGGCTGGTACCCCCAGTACCTACTCCGCGGCCCTGGCTGTTGCTTCCGTGGACAACGATGGCTACGAGATGTACTACATCACCGTCGATGGCAAGCACTACGGCTTCCAGGATACCGCGACTGCCAATGAAACTGTGTTCCTGAACCAGTTCCGTGATAAGGAAGTGGAATATGTTGTAGTGCCCAACTTCGGTGCCCCTGAAGATTACGAGGGCCTGGATGTTGCCGGCAAGATCGCGCTGGTTACCCGCGGCGAGCTGTCCTTTATGGAGAAGCAGCAGTATGCCGAGGAAGCAGGCGCCATTGGTGTCATCGTCTACAACAATACAGTCGGTCCCTTCGCTATGCAGATCACCGATGGCGGCATCCCTGCCATCTCCATCGAAATGGAGGCCGGTGCTGCTATGATCGCCTTCGCAGGCGAGGACGGTGTTGGCACATTGAAGGTCTGCAACGCGGATACCAAGGTCTTCAAGGTTCCTCAGACCGTCAGCTCCTTCTCTTCTTGGGGCGTTACCCCCGATCTGAAGCTGAAGCCTGAAATCGCAGGCGTCGGCGGCAGCATTTACTCTGCTGTGGATCCCGAAATCTCCGGTTCCTACTATGGTTACATGAGCGGTACTTCCATGGCATGTCCTCAGATCACCGGTGCCATGGCGGTTCTGATCCAGTATCTGGATGAGAACTACCCTGAGATTACCGGTTCTGAGCAGCGCAGAATGGCTGCCAATATCTTGATGTCCACCGCCAATCCTCTGATCTACGGCGAGGGCCTGGAATACACCCCCAGAGCCCAGGGCGCTGGTTTGGCAGACTTGGTTAAGGCTACCACTACCAAGGCTTACCTCAGTAACCCCACTGCCTCCGAAGGCCGTCCCAAGGTTGAATTTGGCGATGACCCCGAGCGTACCGGTGTTTACACCTTCTCCTTCACCATCACCAACATTTCCAACGAGACCGTCAGCTACACCTTCGACAGCTCCGTCCTGTCCGAGACCATCCAGATGGGCGTCCTGATCGGCAATGCTCCCTATGGTCTGGAAGCCAAGGTCCAGATGCCTGAGCTGGTGGAAGTTCCTGCCGGCGAGACTGTTACCGTTGAGGCTACGCTGGAGCTGACCGAAAACGATAAGGCATATCTGGAGCAGTTCCCCAATGGCATTTGGGTAGAAGGCTACATTTACGCAAATCCCGTGGCAGAGGACGGCGTCACTCTGGCTATGCCCATGGTGGGCTTCTATGGCGACTGGTCCGATGCCCCTGTGTTCGATAATCCCTATGATCTGGGCGACTACAGCCTGTATCCCAATGTTGTGTTCACCTACTACTCCCAGGTGGGCTACAACCCCTACTTCCGCAACGGCAAGTCCGGCCCCGAGTACAGCTACTTCTCCTACAAGAACCCCATCGACGAGATCGATATCGGTATGCTGCGTAACGCCAAGTACATGTACATCAGCGTGGTGGATGCCGAGACCGGCGATCTGTACTATGAGATCGAAGGCGTAGATCTTGCCAAGACCTACTACAATGCCAGCTATGGCATGATCATTCCCTTCTATCTGCTGAGCTCCTACGGCGAGATTTGGGACGGCACTGATCTGCAGGGCAACAAGCTGCCCGACGGCACTTCCGTCTACTATATCTTCGACGCATGGCTCGATGACGGCGATGATATTCAGGACGATCAGTGGTACTTTGCCGCTACCTTGGATAATGTCAATCCCGAAGTGGTCAACGACGCAGACCTGCAGAACGCAATGCGCGTGGAAGACGACCGTACTTATCTGAACCTGCAGATCATGGAGAACGAGCGCATTGCTGCCGTGATCTTTATGAGTGCAGACGGCACCATCATGGGCAAGTACGAAGTGGACAATGTGCCCGGCCAGCTGTTTGAGCAGGAGTTTGACATCACCGGTTTCGGCGGCGAGTTCTCTATTATTGTTGCAGACTATGCCTGTAACGAGACCGAAGTGGAAGTCTATCTGAATCTGGGCGAGCAGAACAATGCTGTTCCCGAACCTCAGAAGCTGGATCCTGAGCGTCTGTACGGTTCCGAGACCTACGACTCCGCTCTGGTGGAAGGCGGCTGGTTCTCTGCCAGCAAGTATGACTTCTCTGATCCCAGAAACGAAACCTTCGATTCTGCCAACCGTTACTACTCTGCTGAATTTGTCAACGGCTATATCATTGCCCAGAGCGCCACTACCGGTCATCTGGAACTGATCACACCTTCCGGCTCCTACTGGAGCAGACAGACTATTGCGGAAAACCGCGGTGTGACCGGCGATCCCGGTGTCTGGGTTCTGTATGACATGGCGCTGGACCACTCCGGCACCCTTGCCGCGTCCTTCGGCGTTGGCTGGGAAAGCAGTGCCACCGACGGCCTGTTTGCGGTTGGCTGGTCCTACGCGGGCGACCAGAACAATGATGGCCGCGACGATGGCTACAACGCCCTGTTCCACATTGAGTTTACCGATTACGGTTATGTGAATGTGCGTCCCGTTGCCCGCCTCATGGGCGCAGGTCAGGGTGCAGACATTCTGACACTGGGTATTACTACCGATGGCCGCATCTACGGCATCGATACCAATGCTATTCTTTACAGCATTGGCACCACCACCGAATGGGACGACACCGTGGGCGAGTGGGGCGACAATGTGATCCGCTGCACCGAGATTGGTGTCACCGATTTTGTCAACTACCCCAACTATGGCGGTGCGAACGTCATTCAGTCCATGGGCTATGACCACAACACCGGCATCATGTACTGGTATGCACACAGCCAGGTTCCCAACGGCTATCAGTGGGCAAACATCAATGTTACCTATGCTGTGGATCTGGAGACCGGTGCTTGCTATGAAGTCGGTACCTACGGTGCCGGCGGCCACACTTCTCTGTTCGTTCCCAACGATCTGGTGTCTGACCTGTTTACCATGGGTGTCAAGCCCACTGGCTTCGAGGTCGATCCTTACCAGAAGACGCTGGTGGAAGGTCAGACCGACCGCCTGAAGATCAAGTGGAATCCCTGGAACGCAGCCCCTGTAGATGTGACCTGGGCCTCCGCGGATGAGTCCATCGCCATCGTTGACGAGTATGGCTTTGTCACCGCTTTGGCCGAAGGCACCGTCACCATCTATGCAACCGCTACCATTGAGCTGGAACCCTACTGGGATTATGACGAGAATTGGAACTGGGTCCAGTTCCCCGGCGGTCCCACGGAAATTACCCGTTCCTGCCAGGTGAATGTGGTTGCCTCTCAGAGTGAGCTGTACGGTTTCATCATTGAGGACTACAACAACGCACAGAACAACATGAGCTGGGTCACCTTCTCCGACAAGGTTCTGCGTGAAGTTACCAATCTGGGCCAGCAGATGATCACTGTGCAGGATCAGGACGGTAACCCTGTCGAGACCCAGGCTATGTGGTACGGTGGTACCTACTATAATGGCTACCTGTACACTGTCATCCAGGAGCAGTTTGTTGAGAACAATACCATCTACTCCGGCACCGCGTTGTACCGCAGCTTGGTCACCAAGGGTGCCACCGCTGCTGAGACCGTGATCGGCGAGCCCGAACGTATCGGTTTCCAGGAGGGTATGGTCATCAGTGCTATGGCTTTTGACTACACCTCTGGCCGTATGTACTGCGTGGAGAACCAGAACTATGGCGGTCTGGGTATCATCGATCTGGAGACCGGTCTGGTTGATATGCTGGGTTGGCCCAATGGCGACCTGTACGGCGGTGTTTACATCCCCGCGATCTGTGTGACCCGTACCGGCACGATTGTCATTTCCGACGCTGTCGGCAGCCTGTATACCATCAATCCCGACACTCTGACTACCCGTATGATCCATCAGGGCAACGCCAGCCCCTACACCGCCTTCTATGAGGCCCTGATGTATGACTACAACAACGATGTCATCTACTACAATATGTGTGATGGCAACGGCGCATCCCCCCTGTACATGGTCCTCCTGGAGGAAAGCGAGTGGGGCACCTATGCTGACGTGATCGAGCTGGGCGGCGTATCCGCCAAGGGCGGCGTGCAGCTGACGGTTATGTTCACCATCCCCGAGGAAGAGCCCGAGACCCAGTTTATCCCCGTTGAGGATATCGAAATCACCAACGGCGATAACATCGTGGGTCTGGAAGGCGGCCAGCTGCAGCTGAATACTGTGACTACTCCCGCCCGTCCTACCCTGCAGAAGAAGACCTGGACCTCCTCTGACGAGTCCGTTGTGACTGTTGATCAGTCCGGTGTTCTGACCTATGTTGGCATCGGCAAGGCTACCGTTACCGTTTCCATCACCAATAAGGATGAAGCGGCCCACGGCGGTCCCTTCACAGATACCATCGAAATCGAGGTTCTGGAGGCAGCCGGTGAGTTCGTGGCATTCCTGAGCTCTGATCCTGAGGGCAGTGGCTACTATGACTTCTGGATTGAGGGCAGCGACTTCGACCTGCGCCACATGGCTCCCACCCACAGCGCTATCTCCATCTACTCCCTGCGTGTCGGCACTTACTACGACGGCTACTTCTACGGCTACAACGATAAGGGCCAGTTCCTGCGTATCGATGCCGAGGATCCCAGTAACTATAAGACGCTGGGCTCTGCCAACATCGACTATTACTACAACCAGGTTACCGCCATGGCTATGGACTACACCACCGGTACCATGTACGGCCTGACACTGGCAAGTAATTACGATGCATCCTGGGGCCAGGCAGAAGAGAAGATCGGCCTGCTGGTTACCATCGATCTGGATACCGGTAAGCTGACCAAGGTTGCTGAGCTGGACTTCCATACACCTGTGTATGCACTGGCTTGCGATAAGGATGGCCAGCTCTATGCCGCAGGCGGCAGCTTCGATATGTTTGCCACCAACAGTATGCTCTACAAGCTGGATAAGACCACCGGCGAACTGACCGAGTATCTGGCCATTGAAGGCGCCGGCGTTCATACCGGTTCCAACTACTATGGCTATGCCAAGTACAACACCCAGCTGACCTATGACTTCGGCACCAACCGTCTGTACATGAACGCCACCGTTGACAATCAGGCATACTCCGATTCCTTTGGTGTGTTCATGATCCAGCTGGGCGAGGAGCCCACCTACGCCAGCTTGGGCGGCATCAGTCTGTGGAATCCCAACTGGCAGACCGTCAAACAGGGCGATGTTTGGCTGGCTCTGATGTGCTTCATCCCCGAAGCGGAAGAGATTCCCACGGGCAAGGTAAACGGCATCATCCTCAATAAGACCGCTGCCCGTATCGGCATCGGCGAAAGCACCCAGCTGATCGGACAGATCCGTCCTTCCAACGCGGCAGATCAGTCCATTACCTGGACCTCCTCTGATCCCGCTGTGGCGACTGTGGACGGCAACGGTCTGGTTACCGGCGTCGGCGAAGGCACTGCCATCATCACCGCCACCAGCAATGAGACCGGTGTTACTGCTTCCTGTGTCATCGGCGTCAGCTCCATCAGCGGTGCCCAGCATATTGCTTATACCGTGTCCGCAGATGGCGGCGCGCTGTTGGCTTTCAACCCCGCAATGCCTTCTCAGACTGTGGAAGTTATCGCCAAGATGGGCGGCGGCGCCACCATCAAGGGCATGGCCTATGGTGACAACTGCCTGTACTTCGTAGTATTTGATGCCAATGCCTTTGCTACCTATCTGTACAAGTTTGACTTTGCCACCAAGCAGCTTACCTACATGGCGCAGCTGTATATCTACAGTGATCCTTCCGGTCTGGCCTATGACGCAGAGAACAACATCTTCTACGTCACCTCCGGCTTCTATCTGTTCCAGTTTGATGGCAACAGTCTGATCCCGGACTTCAACTACTTCACCAATGTCGTGCAGGATATCAACAACTGCACGCTGGCCGGTGTGGCTATCGTTGACGGTGCCATCTATACTGTCGGTACCGACTTCTATGATTCCATCCCCATGCTGATGAAGTACTCTGACAAGTATCTGAACGATTGCACCGTGGTTCTGGAGAACCTGCAGGTGCCTGTGGTAGCCGGTGCAAGTGACTTTGCTTACGATCCCGGTTCCGGCCTGTTCTATTTCGCCGACCCCGGCCATACCATCTACTCTATGGATATGGAAGGCAATGTTGCCAGCGTCGATATGTTGGGTGAGGGTCTGGATATCAATGGTCTGGCCATTGATCCCACCGCGAAGTTCAAGGTCACCTATTCGGACGGCATGGACGATGTGGCTCTGTTCGATGATCAGGTTTACTTCGCAGCCGAAGGTGAGAAGACACCTCTGAGCATCGGTACTCCCGAACGCGAGGGTTACACCTTCGCCGGTTGGAGTCCTGCTGTGGCTGACACTGTGTCCGGTGATGCTGTCTATGTGGCTACATGGACCCCCAATGTCTACACCCTGACTTTCGATCTCAACGGCGGCGAGCTGGAGGCCAAGACCATGGAAGTCACCTTCGGCCAGCCCATGACGGATCTGCCTGTGCCCACCCGTACCGGCTACACCTTCGCCGGTTGGATGGATCGCGTCGGCAATGTCTACACCAATGAGACCATCTACGACGTAGCTGACGATCTGTTCCTGATCGCGCTGTGGACACCCAACATGTACACCATTACCCTCGATGGTAATGGCGGTGAAGTGGCACCCGAAACCGTTAATGCCATCTTTGACGCAATGATTGGCGAACTGCCTGAGCCTATCCGTCCCGGCTACACCTTCGTTGGCTGGCTGGATGAGAACGGCAACAGAGTCCTGGGTAGCACCATCTATGGCTATGCAGGCAACATTACCCTGACGGCTCAGTGGTCTGTCAATGCCTACATGATCTATCTGGATCCCAATGGTGGCGAGCTGGATGTTAAGGGCATTCTGGTTGAGTTCGGCGGCAAGGTCAACACCCTGCCCGTGCCCACCATGGTCGGCTACACCTTCGTTGGTTGGTTCGATGCTGAGGGCAACCAGTACACCGCTGAGACCATCTACTCTGTGGTTGGCGAAGTGACCCTGTACGCACAGTGGACCGAGTCCCTCGATCCTCCTCCCACCGGCGATACCGCTTCCATCGGCTTCATGCTGATGATGGCTGCTATGGCTGTCTGTGGTCTGGTTGTTTTGGTCACCAAGCGCAAGGAAAACTTCTAATCGCTGAATCGCTTCCCTGAATTATCACATGCAAACGGGGCCAGGCAACCGCCTGGCCCCATATTTTGTACCCACCACAAATTGCTGGTTATCGCTCCGTTGCAATAACCACCGTAGGGCGTGGGCATGCCTCCGCACTACGGTGCAACTGCTCGCTAAAGGAAAATTTGAAGAATAAAATCAAGCCCCGGTTCACAGGAACCGGGGCTTGGTGTGTTTGTTATGCGGATTAGATGTCCAGAATGGTCAGACCTTCATCCTTGCAGCTTTCCAGTGCATCAGCGTAGCCCACTACACACACGGCAGCCTGCTCACGCAGCGCATTCAGCGCGGTGCACCACTTGGTCAAATCTGCTGCGGTAGCACTCAGCAGCTGCTTGCGCTCGGCCGCAGCCTGTTCGTAGCCAAATCCCGCGAACCAATCCCGGTCTGCGGCACGACCCTGCTGAGCAGGGGCAACCAGAGGCTCGGTCTCGGCCACGGTGCTGATGATGAAGCCGGTGATGTCTGCGCCGGACTGGGCGAAAGTATCTACAAAGCTGCCCATGTTGCGGTAGACCTCCAGAGAACGGGCAGGGGAGGGGTCACGATAGGAGTAGGTGAACAGACCGCCGCTCTGACCGAAGCGCATGCCTGCGCCGTAGGCGCCGCCTTGCACGCGGATCTCGTTCCACAGGTGTCCCAGGGAGATGATGTTGCTCAGCAGGCGGGCAGTACCGTCATAGGCCATACCCAGCTGGCTCAGATGGAAGCCAACGGAAGCATAGCTGACCTGGGCGGGGATGCGGATGCCCAGCTTCTTGGGCAGGGCGGTCTCGTAGGCAACTGCCTCCGCTACAGCCTCGCCACAGGGGAACAGTGCTACAAAGCCATTCAGATCGCTGCGCCCCTCTTCGGTCAGACTCAGCGTCATGCGCTGCTGGCAAACCGCGTGAGCCAGCGTATTCTTCACCAGATCGATGAATGCGGGCAGCTCTGCCTCGAATTCCCGGCTGAGCTTATGCAGGAACTGGATGTAAGAGATACCGGAGGTGGCTTCCTGTACAGCGGCGGCGGCGCTGAACTGCGCCTGTACAGACTGGAAAGCCATCATATGACCGGCCATCATACCACGCTGTTGCTGTTCCATTTCTGTCTGCAGCAGGATCTGACGGATCAGGTCATTCTGGGAGAAGTCGGTGGAGGTAAGGATCTCGTGGATCAGTGCCTCAGCCTTCTGGAGGTTCTCCTGCAGCACGCTGCAGTTGACAACCAGAGAAGGTGTGCATACCTTGCACTGGCCTAGCTTGGCATGGACATCCACAGTAAATTCCAGATTGCCCAGCCATGTCTTGATTTCGTTCTGCAACTGGGCGGCGGTGTAATGGGCGGTGGGCAGCTTGCCCAGCAGCTTGCCCAGCAGAGACAACTGGGTCAGATCCTCCAGCTTGGCATCGGTCAGACGGAAGTAAGCGCTGATGTAAACAATGCCATTGGAGGCAGCCTTGTGGCGCAGCAGGGTCACGCCGCCGGCAGTATCCACTTCGGTTTCGCAAACCACCGGATCGGGGCTGATCTCGCTGAGGCTCAGCTTGGGCAGGGAGGCCAGACCCTCGGGGCTGTCCGGAGTCTGCTGCCACTGGGTGAAGGCGGCGAACAGGTCGGAGATCTCCTGCAGTTGGGCTTCATCCATGGCGGCCTTTTCTGCGGCCAGACGGGCCAGTTCAGCCTCACGCAGCTTGGTGCCGTGCTCTTCGCTGGGCAGCACATGCAGCTTGCACAGACCGTCGGTGTTCAGCAGCATTTCTTCCAGCAGGGCCTCAAATTCGCCGTTTTCTGCCATTTCCCGCAGTACTTCAATGCTGTCGTTGTAGTGCAGGTACAGCATGGGATCGCCTTCATACAGCCAGCTGCTCAGAGCGCTGATGCAGCGGATCAGAGCCTGGGGTTCCCGCATCTGGCGTACCTGGAAGGACATATGGTTGATGGACGCAATGAGACGATCCTTGGGGATGCCATCGGTCACCAGCTGGCGGACACAATCACGGATCACTTCTTCCAGCTTGCCGGCGTTCTCGTCTTCCATATTGCGCAGACGCAGCATCATGTAAGGCTGCAGGATGCCTTCGTCAAAGTCCAGAGACATATCCTGACACAGACCGGTTTCCAGAACGGCCCGCTTCAGAGGCGCGTCATTGGAGCCGGCCAGCGCGTCGCACAGCACCTGACGGGCCAGCAATGTGGTCTTGTCCTCAAAGCTGCCCATGATCTTACCCAGCACCAGCTGTGCCTTGGGTGTGCCGTCGTTGACAGCTTCGTAAGTAACGGTCTTTTCGCGGCTGACAGGGATCTGGGGCTGCAGGGTCTGCTTGCTGCCCATTTCATAGCGGCACAGATAGGAGTCCAGCAGGGCGAAGGTCCGTTCCACAGGAATGTCGCCGTCCAGGAAGATGCGGGCATTGGTGGGATGGTAATTCTTGTTGTAAGAGTCCAGGAACTGCTGATAGGTCAGATTGGGAATGGCAGCGGGATTGCCGCCGGAATTGTACTGATAGCAGTTGTCGGGGAACAGCAGGTTCATCAGACCGCGGGAAGCGATCTGATCAACGGAGGACATAGCGCCCTTCATTTCGTTGAATACAACGCCGTTGTAGGTCAGTTCACCCTCGCTCAGCTCATAATGCCAGCCTTCCTGGCGATAGATGTTGGGTTCGTGGAGGATGGTGGGGGCAAATACAGCATCCAGATACACGCTGGTCAGGTTCAGAAAATCTTGCTCATTGCGGCTGGAGACGGGGTAGAGAGTTTTATCGGAGAAGGTCATGGCGTTCAGGAAGGTATTCATGGAGCTTTTCAGCAGTTCCACGAAGGGTTCCTTCACGGGGTACTTGTCGGAGCCGCAGAGGACGGAGTGCTCCAGAATGTGGAAAACACCGGTGTCATCCTCAGGGATGGTCTTAAAGGCGATGCCAAAGAGCTTGTTGGCTTCGTTGCTCTTGACCCAAACCAGCTCAGTGCCGGTCTTTTCATAGACCATTTCGATCAGCTGGGCATCCTTGTCCGGGATGGGGCGTACATTGGTGACGGTGAAATTGGAAATTTTGGTTCCGATTTGCATGTAGGTTACCTCCTATACAATATTTATATATACATCATAATACCTTTTGTCGGAAAAGGCAAGAAAAATCGAAAGAACACAAATGATGCGACTGCGCGATAATCAAACATTTTGAAGTGTTCTCTGTGGAGGTATTAAGTTTCTATTAAGTTCACTTAGTCGCTTGCAATCTATGAAGAATCTATGTATAATAACGACAAAGCTATATTGCCCAGTGATGGTTACGGTGAGGAGAGCGATTCCGCTTTGCGAATGTTCTCGCTGGAAAGAAAATGACTGAATGGCAAGAATTTGCTTGACACTGACAATGCGGTAGGATATACTGTAGTTTGAAGATACAGGGGGTAGGGCCCCTTATACCCTTTTTCGGCATCTGCACCCGGTAAAACCCGGTGTGATGTACATATACGTATATTAAGGAGTCTGCAAATGGGCTCCTAAAAAAGAGGAGGTAAAAAGGATGTTGAACAAAACAATCCGTCCCGTTCTGTCTCTGGTGCTGGTATTCTGCCTGTTGCTGGGTATGAGCGGAAACGCCATCGCGCTTGCTGCTAGCAATCCCGTAGATGACGCGATTGCACAGGTTGACGGCGAGGTAAATGCTACTATCGCTGAACTTGAGCAGACGATCGCTGATCTGGAAAAGGAAGTTGCTACCCAGGAGAAGAACCTTTCTGACGCAAAGGATCAGCTGGAAAGCGGCAAGAAGGATCTTGCTGAGGCCCAGAAGATTCTAGACGAGAAGAAGGAACTGCTGAAGCAGGCAAAAGAGGAACTCGACAAGCTGCAGGATAAGCTGAATGAGGCTGACGAGATGCTGGGCATGCTGGACGAAAAGGTTGCCGAGTATCAGGCTCAGCTGGACGATGCTCAGAAGCAGCTGGATGAGGCTGCCATTGAGCTGGATAAAGCAGATGCTGAGCTGAATAACGCTTGGAATCAGTATTATGCAGCTGAGGCTGAATTGGATGCCGCCAAGGAGCAACTGAACGAAAAGCAGGCTGCTTATGATCAGGCTGTTGCCGATGGCGTGCCCGCTGAGATCCTGGCTGTCGCTAAGGCTGAGCTGAACGATGCAAAGAAGCAGCTGAACGATGCTAGTGCTGAACTGGACAATGCTAAGAATCAGCTGACTGATGCCCAAAATGAAAAGGACGCCTATCAGATTAAGCTGAATGATGCCAAGGCACAGCTGCAGAACGCTAAGGACCAGGTCGAATGGGCCAAGGGCGAATATAAGAAGCTGTATGACACCATTGATGAGATCAGCGCTACCATGGATAACTACCAGGCGAAGGCTGACGAAGCCAATGTTGCTGTTGAGAAGGCTGAAGAGGCTCTGCCCAAGGCTGACAAGGCCCTGGCAAACGCTAAGGTTGCCCTGGCTGACGCAAAGACTGTTCTTGCAAACGTCAAGGCTACTTACGCCACTCTGTATGATGCAGTGATTAACCCCGAAGTTTCTCTGGACTTCGTTCGCGATCTGGTCAATACCCTCAATGGGCAGATTAATGCGATCTGGAAATCTGTTCTGGCTCTGCAGACCTCCCTGCACGAGCTGATCGATGCTTACGAGGAGCTGGAAGGCTTTGCCATTGAGCCTATCGTGATCGAGGATTATTACTTTGCTGGTCTGACCATTGAACCCTTTGAGGTTGGCGCATATCACTATGACGAAGTCGGCTTCCATTTCGACGGCTACAAGTTCGACGGCTATAAGGTCGACCCCGTTACCGTTGAAGGCTATGTCTTCGAAGGCTTCACCGCTCCCGAGATGCCCGCTCAGCTGACCGAGCTGAGCCAGACTCTGGATGATGCCATTGAGGCAGTTATCGTTTTGAACGAGGCTGTGATGACTTTTGTGGCTGCTGCCGAGAAGGTCTGGGCTGAGGCTCTGGAAATGACCGAGGAAGCCCTGGGCATTACCTACGACTATCTGATGGCTGCACTGAACGAAGTCAGCGCTGAAGAGATCTATAACTGGCTGTACAATAACCCCGAGATTGTTTGTGACACCGTTAAGGAATTTGGTGTCCACGGTCTGGAACTGATGATGTACTATGGCCCCTATGCACTGGAGCTGGTCAATGAGCACTTTGATCTGGTTGTTATGGGCATGAAGTTCATGGTCGCCGGTGCTTACGTCACTGCTACTATGGGCGCACAGGTTCTGGGCTATCTGGGCGACAGAGTTGACTTCCTGTACGATTACAAGGACGAGGTCGTGGATGCTGCCCGCGACCTGTATGAAGAGTACGGCGATGATGCCGAGGCTCTGATCCAGGTCTATGTAGAGTATCTGGAGCTGGAGGAGCGTTACTACAACGCTACCCATACACAGCTGAGCATTTGCTGCGGCACCAAGTATGTTGCCATCGGCGACACCGTGTTTGCCAACAATAGCTACTCTCAGCTGCTGGCCGCTGACCTGTATCTGAAGAACTACGAGGCTCTGTATGCTGCCACTGTGGAGAATGCTATTAGTCAGGTAGCTGGCAATGCTGACATTGCGAATGCTGATCTGATCACTCTGAGCTTCGGCAACATGACCGCCGTCAATGCCATGGTTGAGCAGATGCTGGGCGATGGCAGCTACGATCCCGATTGGGCTGTGTTCGGCAATGAAGACGTGGATGATCTGGTGTTCAAGACTCTGGCTGAGCTGGAAACCGAACTGGTAAACGCAGGCATGGATGAGGAAACTATGGCTGCCGCACTCGACGGCGTTGAGGCTTTTGTTTACGCATACCTGGAGCAGCAGGTCGCTTACACCCGTCTGGTCAATGAGATCCAGGCTGTGAACCCTGATGCAAAGATCGTGATCGTTGGTGCTTACAACGAGCTGAAGGATATGACCATCGTTATGGGTGACGAAATCATTCCTGTTGGCGAGTACATGTTCCCCATGGTTTGCGTTGCTAACCTGCAGAGCCTGGCTGAAGGCTTCCTGAATGAGAATGTTATTTATGTGGATGCTCACGAGGTGGAGATGAACAACGGCGGTGGCCGCTTTGACCTGAACGAAATTGACGGTCAGGGTGACATCCTGTTCACTGTTACCGGTGAGGATCTGCTGCCCAGCGAAGCTGGCCATGCGTACATTGCAGAACAGATCTACAATGCTCTGAATGTTGAATTCAGCATCTGGGGCGATGTAAACGGCGACGGCAAGGTCAACTGCCGTGACGCTCGCTTGATCCTGAAGTATGCTGCTTGCTTGATCACCGAGGATGACCTGGATCTGACTTGGGGCGATGTCAACGGTGATGGCAAGGTCAATTCCCGCGACGCTCGTTTGATCCTGCTGCTGAGCTCCGAACAGATCGAGCATTTCCCCGTGTGCAATTTGTCTGAGGACTAATCAATAAAAGGAGTATTTACTATGAAGAAAATCGTAAGTCTGTTGGCTATCGTATCTCTGGTAGCCCTCCTGGCCACTGTTGCTTTTGCAACTGAGGAGCCTGCTGAGTTCGGTCTGGTTGTCGATACCGTCGAAACCACTGCTGGCGAAGAGGTCGTTGTCAATATCTCCCTGCAGAACAACCCTGGCATCACTGTCGGTGAGTTCTTCATCGAGTATGATGAGTCTGCCCTGGAGCTGGTCTCCCTGAAGGCAGTCGGCAACGAGGATTGGGATTGGGATCCCCAGGCCAGCAAGAAGGCTGGTAAGGTCGTCTTTACCGCCGGCACCCCCACCGATGAGAACGGTGACTATATTGAAAACTATGTTCTGGCTGGCGATTGCGTTCTGGTTACTGCTACCTTCGCTGTTAAGGAAGGCACTCTGCCCGGTTCCTACGCTGTTAAGGCTGTTGTCGACTTCATCGGCGACGACTACGCAGACCTGATCATTGGCACTGAGTACGAAGGCGCTGTGGTTGTCAAGTGTGTCGACCACGTTGCTGGCGAAGTCCAGATCGAGAATGTTGTTCCTGCTACCTGCTCTGCTGAAGGCAGCCACGAGGAAGTTACCTACTGCACCCTGTGCGGTGTAGAGCTGACCCGCGTTGTTGTTGTTGATGCCAAGCTGGCCCACACCTCCGCCGAGGCTGTTATCGAGAACGAAGTTGGCGCTACCTGCTCTGCTGAAGGCAGCTATGACGAAGTCGTTTACTGCGCTGTCTGTGGCGAGGAGATCAGCCGCGAGACCAAGACCACCGACAAGCTGGCCCATACTCCCGCTGAGGCTGTGAAGGAAAATGAGATCGAGGGCACCTGCCTGGTTAAGGGCAGCTACGACGAAGTCGTTTACTGCTCCGTCTGTGGCGAAGAGCTGAGCCGTACCACTGTTGAGACCGAGCTGGGTGAGCACGTTGCCGGCGAGGCTGTCAAGGAAAATGTTGTTGGCGCTGACTGCGTCACTGCAGGCTCCTATGACGAGGTTGTCTACTGCACCGTTTGCGGCAAGGAACTGAGCCGCGAGACCAAGACCGGCGAGCTGGGCGACCACGCTGCTGGCGAAGTCGTCATCGAGAACGAGGTCAAGGGCGCTGACTGCGTGACCAAGGGCTCCTATGACGAGGTTGTCTACTGCACCATCTGCGGTGAAGAGCTGAGCCGCGTCACCAAGGAAGGCGAGGTTGGCGAGCACACTCTGGAGACCGTTACCACTGAGCCCACCTGCTGCGAGAACGGCCTGACTGTTGTCAAGTGCGCTATCTGCGGCGAGGTCATGGAAGAGACCGTGCTGTCCGCTACCGGCGAGCACGTCTACGGCTTCGAGGCTATCGACGACAAGGATCACAAGGTCATCTGCCAGAACTCCGGTAAGGAGCTGGGCCACGAGGCTCACACCTTCGGCGAGATGATCGAGGATGTTGAGAACCCCGGTTGGAAGTATCAGCTGTGCGAAAAGTGCGGCTACAAGCTGCTGGATGTTTCCGGCGATACCGGTGATAACTCCATGATCGCTGTTGTTGTTGCTGCTCTGTCCGTTATGGGCATTGCTGTGGTTGTCTCCAAGAAG
Source organism: Faecousia sp. (assembly GCA_045638225.1). Taxonomy (GTDB): domain Bacteria; phylum Bacillota; class Clostridia; order Oscillospirales; family Oscillospiraceae; genus Faecousia. The sequence goes on from JAZUAW010000075.1 coordinate 25,650, forward strand.
AAGGAATTCTAAGATAACCTTTTCCTAACATAAAAATTGCCACCGGGCTTTTGCCCGGTGGCTTTTCTTTTTGCCAACTTTTGGAATCAGTAAAATAATGATTGCAATCATTACCAGTTTCATGTATAATGTGTTTACGCGTTTGACGTGATAATTGCGGCTTTTTTCTCGCCGCTACAGGAGGTACTTATGATGAAACTATGGAAACTTAGTCGAACTGCTCTGGCGCTGGTTCTGGTGTTTTCGTTAACACTTTGCCTGTCTGCCAATGGTTTGACGGTTTTAGCCGCAAACAATGCGGATACGGAATCCAGAAAAGATGCAATTCTGAACGAGCTTTTCGGTGAAGGCGTTACAACTGAGGAGGCTTTCAAAAAGCTGATGGCTGAAACTGAGACTATGAACAGCTATGTTAATCAGTCTTTCTGCTATGTGCCAGACAAGGATTCTTTCTATGTAGCCATTGGTGATGAAACCGCAGCCATTACTACAAGACAGGTGACTACTTATGTGGATATGTTGGCAAATTCCTTGGATATTTCCTATAAGAATCTGTCACAAGCCCAGATGACCATTCAGGATGCCTATAGTGTCATTGATAAAAACCAAGACCTAATCAAGAAGGCAGACTTGATTTCCCTTGGCTTCAGCAATTACGGCGCTACCTATTTCATGTGTAAATACATGGCAGGACAGACCGAGAAGGTAACTGATGAAGACTGGGAAGAGCTTGTCGGTGAGGAAAATATGCCGCTGGCAAAAGAACTTCTCCAGATGATGTTCGAACAGCTGGAAGAGAATGATATTGCCAACTTCGGCGGCTATGATCTGCAGGGTGGTTTGGAGTGCTATGCCTATGCATTCTTGAGCAACGCCATTCATCAGGCCCAGGTCATTGAGGCCGTTCGTGAAGTGAATGCAGATGCTGTTATTATGCTGGTGGGCACCTATAATGATCTTGAATCTGTGAAGCTGGATGTCAATGGTCAGGAAGTGGCTATGGGCGACTTGATGAAAAATCTTGTAAATGCATCCAACCTGCTTGCTACCAGAAATGCAGACGCATACAGACGAGTTGTCTATGTGGATGCAGCTGATGTCAATACTAGCCTGGATGTCAATGCTTCTAAGTACACGACTCCCAAGCAGTATGTGTTTGCGATTGTGGGTCGCCAGGGTTTGCCTACTGCAGAAGGTCATAAATATATCATGAACCAGATCAAGGGTTCTATGGTAAGCACTTGCCCCCATGCCTGGTGGGATGATGGTGTTGTCACTACGGAGCCGTCCTGCGATATGGAGGGCGAAATTACCTTTACCTGCACCTGGTGCGGCGTAACAACCACTACCGGTGTGGACAAGGTTGACCATACTTGGGATGACGGCGCGGTGACCAAGGAGCCTTCCTGCAAGATGGAGGGTGAAATGACCTATACCTGCATTCATTGCGGCGAAACAACAACTGATAGTTTGGATAAGATCGATCATACCTGGGATGATGGTGCTGTGACCAAAGCACCCACTGCAACGGAAGATGGTATCATGACCTATACCTGTACATGCTGTGGTGTGACGAAAACGGAAGTGATCGAGAAGACTGGTGAATCTACTGTGCTGAAGGGCGACGTCAATGGCGACGGCAGATTTAATGCCCGCGATGCCCGTGCGCTGTTGCAGTATCTGGCAGGTTTGAGCAGCGCAGAACCTACGTTGGAAGTAGCTGACTTCAATGGTGATGGACGGATTAATGCCCGCGATGCTCGTGCAATCCTGCAGAAACTTGCAGGCCTTACTTAAATTGAAATAGTAAAAGGCCACCGGTTTTCCGGTGGCTTTTCCTATGAAAAGAGGGCACCTGCTTATGCAGGTGCCCTATGTTATTGGGATATGGAATTACAGACCAGCCTGCTCCAACAGAGCGGGAACCTTAGCTTCCCAGCCCAGAGCCATGATATGCACGCCCTGGCAGTAATCCTTGCACTCGCGGATGATCTTGGCAGCGATCTCCACGCCGGTGATACCGGCCTTGGCCTTTTCCTTGTCGGCGGCCAGCTCGTCGATCATCCACTGGGGAACGTGGACACCGGCCACGTTGTTGTTCATGAACTTGGCCATACCGGCAGACTTGGGGATGATCACGCCCAACTGCACGGGCTTGCCAAACTGCTTGGCAGCTTCCATGAACTTGATGAACTTCTCGGGCTCGAACACAGCCTGGGTCTGGAAATACTCAGCACCGGCCATGACCTTGCGCTCCATCTTGGCCAGCTGAGCATCCAGACTGTCGGAGATGGGGGACACAACAGCGCCCTTAGCAAACTTGGGAGGCTCACCCACCAGGGGGTTGCCAGCCAGGTCAACACCCTTTTCCAGCTGGCACACGGTGTGCAGCAGGGAAACGGAGTCCAGGTCGAATACGGGCTTTGCACCGGGATGGTCACCCATCTTGGTGTGGTCGCCGGTCAGACACAGGATGTTCTCAATGCCCAGAGCAGCGGCACCCAACAGCTCGGACTGCAGAGCGATACGGTTACGGTCGCGGCAGGTCAGCTGCAGGATGGGGGTCAGACCAGCCTGCTTCAGCATCACGCAAGCGGGGAAAGAACCCATGCGCATGACGGAGGACTGGTTGTCAGTGATATTCACAGCGGTGATACCGCTCAGGTATTCCTTGGCTTCTTCCACCACATGGCCCATGTGGCAACCCTTGGGAGGGCCGACTTCGGCGGTGACGACAAATTGACCGTTATCAAACAATTCGGTAATTCTCATTGTGTATTACTCCTTTTATTATTTCACTTCGTCATCGGTGGCATAGTTGCGCACCTGAATGGGGCACTTCAGCGCGTCCAGACGGCCGATTTTCTTCAGCTTCTGATAGATGCGCTCCCAACCGCATTCCATGTTGGGGTCGACTTCGCACTTGCCGGCCTTTGCGCCGCCGCACTGGCCATTAACCAGGCTCTTGGAGCAAGCGGTCAGGGGGCAGATGCCGCCGGTCAGGTTCAGGAAGCACTCGCCGCACTGCTTGCAGTCGTGCTCCAGAGGGGTAACGCCCTGGAAACCGGGCAGTGCATAGGTGTCGCAACCAGCGCAAACACGCTTGGTGTTGTACAGCTCAGCCACAGTCTGCACGCCAACGCCGCAGGACAGAACCAAAATGGTGTCAGCAGCCTCGATGGCAGCGGCATGCTTTACCAGGCGCAGCTTCAGGTTGTCTACATTGCAGATGTAGTCGGTGGTCAGGCTGCCGGTAACGATGCCCTCAGCGGTCAGTTCATTCAGCAGCTCCTCGGCCTCGTGCTCGGGGAAGTGGATCTCACGGCAGCCGTGGCAGTTCAGCACGAACACCTTGCCGGAAATCAGGGACTTAATAACGTCCTTATTCTTCAGTTCGGTAATCAGCATCTTACTTCAGCCCCCTTACGCCGTTCTTGCCCATCTTGATCATGGTGACCAGGGGCAGCTTGGAAGAGCAGATATATTCGCAGCATCTGCACTCCATGCAATCCATAATGTTCATATCCTTGCAGCCCTGCCAATCCTGTGCGCCTACCAGCTTGAAGTAGTGCAGAGGCTTCAGTTCCATGGGACATACGTCCACACAACGGCCGCACTTGATGCATTCGTTGGGCTCAGCGCAGTCGGTGTCGATGGCGATGATGCCATTGGAACCCTTCATAATGGGAGTATCCAGAGTGTTCTGGGGGAAGCCCATCATGGGGCCGCCAGCCTTCACCAGAACATCCTCAGCGGAGATGCCGCCGCAGGCTTCCACCAGAGCAGCAGCGCTGGTACCGACGCGGACGATGAAGTTGGTGGGGTTGGGGATGTACTTACCGGTGACAGTGGTCACACGCTCGATCAGAGGCATGCCGGTCTTGATAGCATCGGCGATAGCCTTGACGGTGGAAACGTTGCTGACGCAGGCACCCACATCGGCGGGCAGCTTGCCGCTGGGAACACTACGGCCCATGGCACGCTTGATCAGCATCTTTTCACCACCCTGGGGATACTGGGTGGCAACTTCCATGATCTCGATGCCCTCGATGTCTGCGGTCTTTTCACGAAGCAGAGCGATGGCGTCGGGCTTGTTCTCTTCGATGACGATGATACCCTTGGGGGCATTGACGGTCTTCATCTCAGCCAGCAGACCGAAGATGATGTCGTCAGCAAACTCCAGCAGGACTCTGTGGTCAGCAGTCAGCATGGGTTCGCACTCGCAAGCGTTGACCAGCACAGCGTCGATGGGCTTGCCGGGGTTCAGCTTGACGTAGGTGGGGAAGCCTGCGCCGCCCATACCAACAATACCGGCTTCCTTGACGATGCCGATGATCTCTTCGGCGGTCAGCTCTTCCAGAGACTTGTTGGGCTTGATGGACTCATCCAGCAGATCCTTGCCGTCGTTGGCGATGACGATGCTGGGGCAGGTGCCACGGGTAGCGTGAGGACGATCCTCGATGGCGATAACAGTACCGCTGACGCTGGAGTGAACGGGGGCGGAGATAAAGCCGGCAGCCTCGCCGATCTTCTGGCCCATCTTCACGTAATCGCCCACACTCACGATGGCGTTAGCGGGAGCGCCCAGGTGCATGGACAGGGGGATCACCACAGTTTCGGGCACGGGGAAACGAACCAGGGCCTTGTGCTCGGTGGGTTCCTTGCCTTCCACGGGATGGATGCCGCCGTACCAGCCTTCCAGGCTCTTTGCACGGATGGACTTAACGTAGTCATTGATGACCTTGAAGTTGACCTTGGACCAGTCACGCAGCTGCACGGGCTGGTTCTTCAGTTCGTCCAGGCGGCCCTGGGCGGCCAAACGCTGCTGGATCTTTTCCCAGGCGCAGTCCTTATCGGGGCTGACTTCACACTTGCCGTTCTTTGCACCGCCGCACTGGCCGTTGAGCAGGCTCTTGGAGCAGTCAACAATGGGGCAGATGCCGCCGGTCACGTTCAGGTAGCACTGAGCGCAGGCGTCGCAGGCCTTCTTGGTCAGAGCCATGCCGTGATGGCCGGTGTAGTTGAGAGAGTTGCAGGCAGCAACCACATTCTGGTCAACCACCTTTGCGACGGTCTGTACACCCAGACCGCAGGAGATGGATACCACATGCTCGGTGCCCTCGGGGATCATGTCCTTCAGATTCTTCTGTGCTTTGTACTGATTGCACAGGAAATCTGCCTTGGCAACGCCGGTAATGGTCTTACCCAGCTCGGCTGCGATCTTCAGGAATTCGTCGCAGTCAGGCTCCAGCACGGTTTCAAATTCCTTGAAACACTTGTTGCAAGCGATGACAAACAGGTTGTCTGTACCGGCAAGTATCGACGCCAGTTCATCTGCCGCTTTCAACTTATACTTGGTATAGTTTTCCAATTGCTCACTTCCTTACAAAATTTTCTTTCGTATTCCCGCCTGCGCCGACAGGCGGGCAGGAACGGGTACAGCTGTGTTATAGGGACATAGCTTAGTACCAGTATAGCATATTTGTTTTGTTTTTGCTAGCCATAAATCCATTTTTATCGATAAAAAATGAATTTTTTCCATATTTCTTTTTACATGCAGCATAAATTGGGATTTATCGCACGGATAGAACTTGTCGGCCTTTCGAGCAGACAGCGCTGCTATGCGGCACAAAGAAAGCCCCCCTCGTCAGAGGGAGGTTTTAGATGTGCAGCATCGGAGCGATAAACGAAAAGTTGAAAATTAAAAAAAGAAAAGCCGCCTCCGGAAGGGGGCGGCTTTGGTATCAATGTTCTCTTGCTTGACAAGTAAAGAGGATTACCTGTTTTTGTTCTGCCTCCTGTCGCAGGATGGCCATAGCGGCGGCGTGACGCACATCGTCAAAACGCACCAGCGCGTCATCCAGTACAAGCGGCACGTGGGGTGTCAATTCCCTGGCTACTGCCAACCGAAGTGCCAAATACAGCTGATCAACGGTGCCTTCGCTGCGCCATTGGGCGGGACGCATGGCCACATCCTCGTTGGAGGCTGTATTCACCGACAGATCCTGCTGCAGATTCAGCCGGTCATACCGCCCGTCTGTCAGCTGGCTAAAAATCTCCTGCGCTTGCTGGGAGATCCGGGGAGCGAAGCGGCGCTGCAGTTCTGCGGTGGCAATTTGCAGGGTCTGCTGGGCCAATTCCAGTGCATTGTAGAATTGTGCCAGCTTCTCTATGCGCCCATTGACGGTTTCCAATTGACTTTGCAGTGCCATTTCCGATCCCAGCGCATCCATTCGGCCTTGATATTGTCCCAGTCGAAGTTGCAGCTGTTTCATCTCGAAATCGAGGGCGGCGAGGGCTTCTTCTGTTTCTGCGTCCGTCAAGGTCAGTGCATCCGGCAGGGTAGGCGGTTGCACCTTTTTCACCATGGCGCCTAAGGCGGCGGCATGAGCCGCAGTGCGTTGCTGCTCCCGCCGGGCATCTGCAAGGGCGTCGTGAGCGGCGATGGCCTCGTTGCGGTCAAGAAGGAAATCTTGGCTGGACATGCCGTTTGTCAGCCCGGTCAGTTCCTCTTCCACAGCGTCCATCCGCTTGCGGATACTGCGGCGCAGACCCAAGGCGTTTTGCAGCATTTCTTCGTATTGTCGCTGATGCTCAGCAAACAGTGCGGCATCCTCAGTCCAACGGTTGGGACTGATGCCCGGATAACGGGCAAAGATGCGCTGCATTTGGCTTTCCACTTGAGATGCCTGCTGTTTGCTGAAGAGAAATACGCCCAATCCACCCAAGGCAATGAGGGCGAGGGATGCGATCCACAGAACGCCGTTGCCCACAAGAATGGTGATCAGCAGAAGCGCTGCCGCAATGCCACCAAAGTACTGCCAGAGCTTGTTGCTTTGTTTTTTCGCGGCATCCAAAGCGGCATATTGCTTCCCGTCTTCCTCGGCTTGCCGGACGGCGTCGGCCGGAGCAACGCCTTGATAACGATCAGGAATTTGGGGCATGGCAGGCTCGGGGGGCAGGGCATTCCATTCCTGTACCAGAGAAGCTTGGGTTTGCAATAGCTGCGCATGGCGATGAAGTTGCTCCATGGCTTCGTCCCGGCCGAGCAGCCCCGCACAGCGGTCTTCTGCCTTTGCCATGGCCTCCGCGGCAATTTCCGCAGCCATATGGGCCTGCTCCACCCGCTGGATGTTTTCTGTTGCGGCGGCGTACTGCAAGGCGGCATGATGGTTCTTTAGCTGTGACAGTTGTCCATCCAATTCCAAGCGGCGTGCCTGCAATTTTTCTGATTGGCTGCGCAGAGTTTGTAGTTCGGTCAGTTTGGATTGTAGTTCGCTGCGCTGCAGTTCCGCTTGGGGCAGCAGGCCGCTGCGGTTGTAGCGAATTTTATTTTTCAGATCCTTCAACTTTTGAGCCAAAGTGTCCCCGGCACCGCTTTCGTCGCCGGTGGTCACCAGGGCGTTGAGGCGACGGCGCAGACTTTCGTCTGCTGTCACCGGCAGATCTGCCAGACGGATAAAACCGGCGCGAAGAAATACGCTTTTTTCCACACCCAGCAGCATTTCGCCGCAGTTGCTCCCGGTTAGTTCCACCACTTCCAAGCCGCTTTCCGTTTCGTAGGCCCGGAATTCGCCCAAAGGCGTGCGACCTTTGGTCCAGCGTTCAATGGTAATATTCCGTCCATTCCAATTCAGGTCAACGCGGCCGGACATGGGGCTTCCGGACCAGGGCGCATAGCGCTCCTTCAGGGCCAGTGAGGTTTTGGTGGTCTTTTCCCGGGTATCCAAACCGTAGAGCATGGTGGCGAGGAAAGCACACCATGTGGATTTACCCCATTCGTTGGGGGCAGAAATGATGTTCAGCCCCGGTTGGAGCGTTAAAGATTGATTTTCCAGTTTGCCAAAGGTGGCGGTCATCCGATAAATTCTCATGGCAGAGCCACCTCCCGTCCATCCAAAATGCGCCGGGAAATTTTTGCTGCCAGCAGTACTGTTTCCTCGTCCTTGCATTCCAGGGCATCCCGGAGCATGGAAAAATACAGGCCCTCCAGAGAGTCTTCTCCGATACTGCCCCATAGGTCGGCTGGCCGGGTGGTGCGATCCCGCAGCTCCAAATGGGGAAATGTGGAGAAGGAGAGAGAATCCACCTCAAAAGCCTCGCATTCGCCAGTGAGTGTGACGCGATAGAAGTGGTCATTTCCGATGGGCGGCAGGACAGCCCGCACCGCTTCTGCCGGGTCGGAGAACACCTCTACTTCCAGATCATAGAAGCGAGGCGTATCCAGGGGGATAAATTCCACGCTGGCGCGGTCTGTGATGGTAACCAGATACACGCCCTTTTCTCCGGTCTCGTCATTGCCACGGCCCATTGGACAGCCGGGCCATGCGCATAGCGTTCCGCCGGCGGTGAATTGTCCTGCCTTGTGGATATGGCCCAGCGCCAGATAGTCCAGCCCGGAGGCGGTCACCTGTGCTTGCGTGATGGGGTTGTAGGGAGCGTTTTTTTGTACAGGATCGCCATGGAGCACTCCAATGTGGTAATGTTCCTTGCCCTCGGCCCGGAAATGATCCAGCAGAGAAGGGCAGTCCATGGAGGTAAAGCCTGCGCCATAGACACGGCAATCCAACTGGGGCAGCGCCACACTCTCTATGGCGGGTTTTGTAAAAATATGGACATGTTCCGGCCAACTTTCTGTGAGCCACGGGCTGTCCGGGCTACAAAAATCGTGATTGCCGGGGGAGATAAAGGTGGGCACCGTTACTTGCTCCAATGCGTTTTTCAGCGCCTGCAAGCTTTCTGCGCCCACTTGACCGTCAAACAGGTCACCGGAAAGCAGCAGCATATCACAGCTGTGGGCATGGCAAAGCTCCATAATCTGTTGGGGAACATTCAGCAATGCTTTCTTCAGCGTCTGCACGGCTTCGTCACTGCGGCCGGTAAAGGGAGTATCCAGATGCAGGTCAGCGGCGTGAAGGATTTTCATCAGTGATATCCACCCTTTCTGCCTTCAGGCATTTCTTGGTAGCGGTGTCGATGGTGAACAGTACCGCCTCCAGTTTGGTAGGCCCATCTGCCCATTGGTAGCGCTGATACAGATCGCCCCGGAACTTGGAAATGGACAGGTCCGGGCGAATGCCGAGAACCGAGTGCTTCGGACCGGTCATGCCAAGGTCGGTCACATAGCCTGTGCCCTTGGGCAGGATCTGGGCATCGGCGGTGGGTACATGGGTGTGGGTGCCCCAAACTGCGCTGACCCTGCCGTCCAGCATGTATCCCATGGCCAGTTTTTCTGAGGTAGCTTCCGCGTGAAGCTCCACAAATATGAAGTCTGCCTTGATCTGGGGCAAAATCTTTTCGATCATCAAAAACGGATTGTCCGGACCGTAGTCCATGTTGCACCGGCCGATCAGATCGATGACAGCCACATCGCCAAACTTGGTTTCATAAACACCCCAGCCCCGTCCGGGCACCTGGGGCGCAAAGTTGGCAGGACGGAGGATACGGCTGTTTTCATCCAGATAGTCGCACAGCTCTTTTTTTGCGAAGGTGTGATTGCCCATGGTGATTACATCGGCACCGGCATCGAAGACGTCTTCGGCCTGATTGGGGGTCATGCCCACTACAGCGGCGTGTTCTCCGTTGACGATGACAAAATCCGCCCCGGTTTTCTGCTTTAGATAGCGCAAACTACGGCGAATGCGCTCCATGCCGGGATTTCCCACCACATCGCCTACGCACAATACCTTAAATTCCATAGCCATTCCTCCATTTCTATATATAGTATATACCAGAAACAAAAGCGATGCAAGAAAAATATCCCCTGTTTGCGTCTGAGAAAAAACGCAAATGGGGATTTGGTGAGCTGTTTGAATTTGTTGACCCACAGGGGCGACAAGTTCCTATCCACAACAGCGTGATAAACAAAAATTCAAAGTTCTTGCCAGTATAAAAAACAGGCTGCGATGCCGCAGCCTGTTGATATATGATTAACCTTCGGAAACCACGATCTCCGCTACCTGCAGACCGGGGTTGCGGCGGCAGGTGAAGTCGATGGCCCAGTAGCTGGTAAATACCATCAGATTGTTGCCATGGTAGTCTTCCAGCAGCTCTGCATCGCTGCCCAGATTCAGCATATCCAGATCACCGGGGTAGCTTTCAATGCGGCGGATCTCCTCATAGGGCAGATTTTCCATCCGCAGGTCCACGCCGTATTCGTTCTTCATGCGGTACTGGAACACTTCCAGCTGCAGCACGCCGACCACGCCAACAATGACCTCTTCCATACCGGAATTGGGCACCTTGAAGATCTGAATGGCACCTTCCTGTGCGATCTGCTCCGTGCCCTTGACAAACTGCTTGCGCTTCATGGAGTCCTTGGCGCTTACGCGGCAGAAGATTTCCGGCGCAAAGGTGGGAATGCCGGAATACTTGAATTTCTTGCCCGGTACGGTAATGGTATCGCCGATGGAGAAAATGCCGGGGTCAAAAACACCGATCACGTCACCGGCGTAGGCCTCCTCCACGATCTCACGCTCGGCCGCCATCAGTTGCTGCGGCTGGGAAAGACGCATCTTCTTGTTGCCCTGCATGTGGTAATATTCCTTATCACGCTCAAACTTGCCGGAGCAAATGCGCATGAAGGCCAGACGGTCACGGTGAGCCTTGTTCATGTTGGCCTGGATCTTGAACACAAAAGCGGAAAAATCCGGGCTGAAGGCATCCACCTCGCCGCAATCGGCAGTGCGGCTCAGCGGGGGAGGAGTCAGCTGCAAAAATGCCTCCAGGAAAGGCTCAATGCCGAAGTTGGTCAGCGCGGAGCCAAAGAACACAGGACTCAGCTGGCCACAGCGAACGGCCTCCATATCCATTTCACGACCAGCGGACAGCAGCTCCACATCATCGATCAGCTGCTGATGCTTCTTCTCGCTGTCCAGGAGTTCCGCTACCTGCGGATCATAGAGATCCACTTCCATTTTGCCTGCCTTAGCCTTGCCGCCCTTGCCGGAGAAGAACAGCAGCTGGCTCTGTTGGCGGTCGTACACGCCCTGAAAATCCTGACCGCAGCCAATGGGCCAGTTCATGGCATAGGTCTCAATGCCCAGCTCCCGCTCCACCTCATCCAGCAGATCGAAGGGGTCCTTGGTCTCACGGTCCATCTTGTTAATGAAGGTGAAGATGGGAATGTGGCGCATGGCGCAGACCTTGAAAAGCTTGCGGGTCTGGGGCTCCACGCCCTTAGCACCGTCGATGACCATGACGGCGGAGTCAGCAGCCATCAGGGTGCGGTAGGTATCCTCGGAGAAGTCCTGGTGGCCGGGGGTGTCCAGAATGTTGATGCAGAAACCATTAAACTGGAACTGCATAACGGAAGAGGTAACGGAAATACCACGCTGCTTTTCGATCTCCATCCAGTCGGAGGTGGCGGCGCGGGAATTCTTTTTACCCTTGACAACGCCTGCCTGGGCGATAGCACCGCCGTACAGCAGGAATTTTTCGGTCAGAGTGGTTTTACCGGCGTCGGGGTGAGAAATGATGGCGAATGTCCGGCGGCGGCTGATTTCTTCATGTAAGTTAGACATATTTTCGATCTCCTAAATGGGGATTTGATTTCAAAACCAATTTATTTTATCACATTTTTCAAAAATTTACAAGGGGTTTGCGGTATAATCATAAAAAAGGAGCGCTGCGTTGTGCAGCGCTCCTTGGGGTTTACCGCTGATATTCAAATTCAAAGTCGTAAATATCCACAGTGTCGCCATCTTCGATGCCCATCTCTTCCAGACGGGTGAACAGGCCTACCTTGCGCAGCTGCATGTCGAAGTGGTTGCGGGATTCGTAATCGTCGAAATTGATATTCTCGATCATGCGTTCCAGCCAACGGCCGGTGACCAGCCAGGTGTTGCCGTAGTGCTCAATCTCAAATTCCTTGGGATCGACGGGGGCTTCAATCAGCTCCACATACTCCGGCTCATAAATGGTCACAGGGGGCAGCTGTTCCAACTTCTGCGCCACAATGCGCATCAGATTCTTGGTGCCCTGGGTGGTGCCGGCAGAAATCTCATACAGTTCGCAACCGGCTTCCTTCACCCGCTGGCGCAAACGCTCCAGGTTGTCGGACTCGGGATCCAGCAGGTCGGTCTTGTTGGCAGCTACGATCATGGGACGATCACTGAGGTCCACGGAGTAGTTCTCCAGCTCTGCGCAGATAGCGTCAAAATCCGCTACGGGATCTCTGTCCTCGCTGCCAGAAACGTCGATCACATGCACCAGCAGACGGCAACGGTCGATGTGACGCAGGAAGTCGTGGCCCAGACCGGCACCCTCGGCAGCGCCTTCGATGATGCCGGGGATATCAGCCATAACGAAGGAAACACCTTCGTCAACATAGATGACGCCCAGATTGGGGAAGAGGGTAGTGAAGTGGTAGTTGGCAATCTTGGGGCGGGCGTTGGAGGTGACACTCAGCAGGGTGGACTTGCCTACGTTGGGGAAGCCGACCAGGCCTACGTCAGCCAGGAGCTTCAGCTCCATGATGATGTCCCGTTCCTGACCCTTGAGGCCTGCTTTTGCAAAGCGGGGGATCTGACGGGTGGCGGTGGCATAGTGGGAGTTGCCCCAGCCGCCACGGCCGCCCTTGGCGATGATGAAGTCCTCGTTGGTGGACATATCTGCGATGACGGCGTTGGTCTCGGCATCCCGGATGACGGTGCCGCGGGGAACCTGGATAATGAGGTTTTCGCCCCGCTTGCCGCTCATGTTGCGGCCCTTGCCGTTTTCGCCGGCCTGAGCAGCATACTTGCGCTTATAGCGGAAGTCCAGCAGGGTGGTCATGTGATCGCTGACACGCAGGATGACGCTGCCGCCATGACCGCCGTCGCCACCGTCAGGACCGCCGGCATTGACATATTTTTCCCGATGAAAGGCCACCGCACCGTCGCCACCGCGACCGCCAATGACCGTAATTCGTACTTTATCTACAAACATAGGAAACCTCCTTCGATGAATCCAATTGACAGTTGACAATTGACAGTGAACAATTATGGTATTCCCAAACTGTCCACTGTCCACTCTCAATTGTCAATTTTTAAAAAAGCTGCCGCAAGTGATTGCGGCAGCTTTTTTAACGTGAATTACTGCTCAGCGTAAACGGAGCACTGACGACGATCCTTGCCCTTACGCTCGAAACGGACGGTGCCGTCAACCAGAGCGAACAG
>JAZUAW010000076.1:0-70349 GCA_045638225.1 Faecousia sp.
CGGTAACGACATCCAGGTACAGAGGCTCGCCCAGAGAGCCGGGCTCCTTGGTACAATCCAGAACAGCGATAGCCTTGACGGTGTCGGGGATGGCAGCCAGCAGGCGATCAGCAGCGAAGGGACGATACAGACGGACCTTGACCAGACCGACCTTCTCGCCGTGAGCGTTCATGTAGTCGATGACTTCCTCGGCGACGTCGCAGATGGAGCCCATTGCGATGATGACGCGGTCAGCGTCGGGAGCGCCGTGGTAGTTGAACAGCTTATAATCAGTACCCAGCTTCTCGTTGATCTTGTCCATGTACTTCTCGACCACTGCGGGCAGAGCATTGTAGTACTTGTTGCAGGCCTCACGGTGCTGGAAGAAGATGTCGTCGTTCTCGTGGGAACCACGCATAGCGGGACGCTCGGGGTTCAGGGAGTGCTTGCGGAACTCAGCAACAGCCTCCATGTTGGTCATTTCCTTCAGGTCCTCGTAGTCCCAGATAGCGACCTTCTGGATCTCGTGGGAGGTACGGAAACCGTCGAAGAAGTTGATGAAGGGAACCTTGCCCTCGATGGATGCCAGGTGAGCAACTGCGGACAGGTCCATAACTTCCTGCACGTTGGACTCAGCCAGCATAGCGAAACCGGTCTGACGGCAGGCGTAAACGTCGGAGTGGTCACCGAAGATGTTCAGAGCCTGAGCAGAAACTGTACGGGCGGAAACGTGGAACACGGAAGGCAGCAGCTCGCCAGCGATCTTGTACATATTGGGGATCATCAGCAGCAGGCCCTGGGAAGCAGTGTAGGTGGTGGTCAGAGCACCGGCGGCCAGAGAGCCGTGAACGGTACCTGCGGCACCAGCCTCAGACTGCATCTCAACGACCTTCACAGTGTCGCCAAAGATGTTCTTACGACCGGCAGCGGCCCACTGGTCGACGTTATCGGCCATGGGGGAGGAAGGGGTGATGGGGTAGATGCCAGCTACTTCAGTAAATGCGTAGCTGACGTGGGCGGCAGCGGTATTGCCGTCCATGGTCTTAAATTTTCTTGCCAAAATGAATTACCTCCTAAAGTATTCAAATTTTGTCCCGTATATCATAACACTTAATTTTGAATTTGTAAAGTCACAAACGCCCACCTTTCGAGGAAAAATGTGCATAAAAACACAAAAACAATTTTAGATACAGTATAAATAGGGATTTATCGTTGCCCATTCTGTCCTTGCGAGGAGCGAAGCCACGTGGCAATCCCCCGGTTAGAGATAAAAATGCAACGAAACAGATGGTCTAAGACTTTTTAGGATTGCCACACCGGTGTGCGCACCGGTTCGCAATGACAGTTTTATCTGAACGATAAACGAAAATTTGAAACGCAAACCGGTTGTATTTGCCCCGATTTTTTGCTATAATCAGCCCCAAGAGGAGGCGATTTCATGGCCATTACAATCTATAAAGAAAGAACTGCGTCGATTTGCGGTGTCCTGTTCGACATGGACGGCGTGGTATTGGATACGGAAAAACTCTATGCCCGCTTTTGGGCGGAAGCGGCTCACGCCTTGGGCTACCCCATGACCTATGAACAGGCGCTGGGTATGCGCAGTCTCAGTGGTACAGCCGGCCAGGCGAAGTTGGAAAGCTACTTTGGCCCCGGCGTATCCCGGGCGGTTATGCGGGATAAGCGGGTGGAGCTGATGGATGCGTATGTTGCCGTCCATGGTGTTGACCCCAAACCCGGTGTCCACGAATTGCTGGACGCGCTTAAGGAGCGTGGCATCCGTACCGCCATCGCCACGTCCTCTCCAAAGGAACGTGCCCTCCAATACCTGACCCGTTTGGGATTGGCGGAAAAATTCGACTGCATCTGCAGTGGCTACGAAGTGGCCAAAGGCAAACCTGCCCCGGATATTTATTTGCATGCCGCCGCCTCCATCGGCTTGAAGCCGGAAAACTGCCTTGCTGTGGAAGATTCCTTCCCGGGTATCCTGTCCGCCTACCGGGCCGGCTGTATGTCTGTCCTCGTCCCCGACCTTGACGGCTCAAATGAGGAGATGCGGAAGATCCTGTACGCCGAAGCCGACACTTTGCTTGAACTATTGGAATTGTTGTAAGAAAAAAGGCGTCCTGTGAACCGCAGGACGCCTGTTTTTCTTAAAAAAGGATTGCCTTTCGTGTAAAAATAATGTATGATGTCCTAAAATGGGAGAAAAGGGGCGAAAATATGATCTGCAGTGTGCATACCCTGGGCATTACCGGCATCCATGGCAGCGAAGTGGTTGCTGAATGCTATGTTTCCAACGGTCTGCCCGGTTTTGATATCGTGGGTCTGCCGGATGCCGCCGTCAAGGAGGCCCGGGAGCGTGTTCGTGCTGCGGCGAAAAATTCCGGCTTCAGTTTCCCAACCAGTCGAATTACGGTCAATCTGGCCCCTGCTAGCCTGAAAAAGGCAGGCACCCACTATGACCTGCCCATATTACTCAGCATCATGGCTGCCACCGGTTCTGTCCGCCGTCCCCGCAGCAGTTCCGCGTTTATCGGCGAAGTGAGTCTGGAAGGTACGCTCCGCCCGGTAAACGGTGTGCTTCCCATGGCGCTGGCGGCCAAGAAGGCCGGTATCAAGGCACTGTTTGTTCCGGCGGAGAATGCCGCTGAGGCAACTTTGGCCCGTGGCCCTGCGGTCTATGGCATCCATAATGTCCGGGAGTTGGCAGCAGCCCTCAACGGCGAAACTGTCTTGGTGGAGGAACCCATTTGGGTGCCCACCCGGCAGGAACGGAGCCTTCCGGATTTCAAGGATGTGATGGGACAGGAGAACGTCAAGCGCGCTCTGGAAGTGGCAGCGGCAGGCAGCCACAATGTGCTGCTGATCGGCCCGCCCGGCTCCGGTAAAAGTATGCTCTCCAAGCGCCTGCCGGGAATTCTCCCGGATATGACCTGGGAAGAATCCCTGGAAGTCAGCCAGATTTATTCCGTCATGGGCCTGCTGACCAGCAAAGAGCCTCTGGTGACCCAGCGGCCATTCCGCAGCCCCCACCACACCATCTCCAATGCCGGCTTAGCGGGTGGCGGCAGCAATCCCAAGCCCGGTGAGATTTCCATGGCCCACAAGGGTGTGTTGTTCTTAGACGAATTGCCGGAGTTCCGCAAGGATACCCTGGATATGATGCGCCAGCCTCTGGAAGATGGCCGTGTTACCATTTCCCGGGTCATTGGTGCGGTGACATACCCGGCGGAATTCATGTTGGTCTGCGCCATGAATCCTTGTAAATGCGGCTGGTACGGCGACCCATCCGGCCGCTGCACCTGCTCGGACCGCTCTGTGAAAGAATACACAGGCCGCATCTCCGGCCCGCTTCTCGACCGGATCGACATCGTGGTGGAAGTGCCCGCGGTGAAATTTGACGAATTGCGCAACC
This sequence comes from Faecousia sp., assembly GCA_045638225.1. Lineage (GTDB taxonomy): Bacteria > Bacillota > Clostridia > Oscillospirales > Oscillospiraceae > Faecousia. The sequence goes on from JAZUAW010000076.1 coordinate 3,398, forward strand.
GAGCCGAAGCAGAACCCTCTGCCAAGGTCAAAAAGCGGGTGGATGCCGCAAGAGAGCGCCAGCATCAGCGTTTCCCCAATGACGGCAGCATGTGTAATGCCCGCATGGGCTCGGAGGAGATGCGGAAATTCTGCGCCCTAGACGAAGCGTCGGCGAGCCTTATGAAGCAGGCTTTTGATGCCATGGGTCTGACAGCCAGAAGCTATGACCGTATTTTGAAAGTGGCCCGTACCGTTGCCGACTTGGACGGCAGCGAGACTATCCAGCCCCAGCACATCGCCGAGGCTATCCAGTACCGGGCTGTGAATTTAGGAAACAGATAATATAAACTGTCATCGCGAACCAGTCCGCAGACTGGTGTGGCGATCCCCTCCGGATATTCCGGAAACCTAAGGGGATTGCCACGGCCCTACGGGCCTCGCAATGACATGAATTTTGTGAGGTAATTATGAAAGAAATCTTTTTGCTGAAATTGGGCGAGATCGTCCTGAAGGGTGCCAACAAGCGCCAGTTTGAGGCCAGACTTCGCCAGAATGTCCGCCGCCGCATGAAGTTCTACGGCAACTTCGATGTGTATCTCATGCAGTCCACTGTCTACGTGGAACCCATGGATGACGAGTGCGATGTGGACGGCGCCTGGGAGGCTTGCCGCTCCATCTTCGGTGTGGTATCCCTGTGCCGCTGCCGTGCTTGTGACAAGAACCTGGATGCCATCTTCGAAGCCATCGAAGAATATCTGGGTGACGACCTGGATTGCGCCAAGAGCTTCAAGGTAGAGTCCAAGCGTTCCGATAAGTCCTTCCCCCTGGGCTCTATCCAGATCTCCCAGGCCATTGGTGGCCGTCTGGCAGAGGCCCATCCTTCTGTTGCGGTGGATGTGCACCATCCCGATTATACCGTCTTCGTGGAAGTCCGTGACCTGGCAGCCTATGTCCATGGCCCCGCAGAGCCCGGTGCCGGCGGGCTGCCCACCGGCGTTGGCGGCAGAGCCATGTGCCTGCTGAGCGGCGGCATCGATTCTCCCGTGGCTGCCCATATGATCGGCAAGCGTGGCGTAGAGATTGAGTGCGTCCACTTCTTTAGCTATCCCTACACTTCTCAGTTGGCTAAGGACAAGGTCATTGAGCTGGCACGCCTGGTGACCAAGTACACCGGCAAGATGACGCTGAATGTGGTCTCCTTCACCGAGATCCAGGAAGCCATCCGTGACAACTGCCCCGAGGAGTACTTCACCCTCATCATGCGCCGCTTCATGATGGAGATCTCCGCCCGCATCGCCAAGCACGATGGCTGCGGTGCCCTGATCACCGGCGAAAATTTGGGTCAGGTGGCCTCCCAGACCATGGAAGCTATGACCGTTACCGGTGCTGTGGTAGACCTTCCTATCTTTATGCCGCTGATCGGCTTTGACAAGGAAGAGATCGTCACCATCGCCCGCCGCATCGGCACAATGGAGACCTCTATCCTGCCTTACGAGGATTGCTGCACCGTCTTCACCCCCAAGCATCCCAAGACCAAGCCCACGCTGGCGCAACTGCTGAATGCGGAGCGGAATTTGGATCGCGAGACCCTCATTACCCGCGCCCTGGAAAATATCGAGCGTATTAAGGTAGCCTATCATGACGACGACAGCATCTGATGTAATTTCTGCCCTGCAGGGCAAAAGTCTGGCTACTGCCGAAAGTCTCACCGGCGGCGGCATCGGCGCAGCGCTGACCGCAGTGCCCGGCGCTTCCGCTGTGTTTAAAGGTGGCATCATCAGCTATACCAACGAAGTGAAGCGTTGCCTGCTGGGCGTGTCTAAGCAGGACTTGGAAGCCTGCGGCCCTGTATCCGAGCCGGTGGCACGGCAGATGGCCCAGGGCGCAAGGCGGGTGCTCCATGCGGATGTTGCCATCTCCGTTACCGGCCTTGCTGGCCCTGCCGTCGATGATTTTGGCCATGAAGTGGGCACTGTGTTTATTGGCTACGCGGATGGGGACAATACCATTGTCAAGGAATACCACTTCCCCGGTGACCGTGAGGAAGTGCGCAACCAAACCATCCATGCCGCCCTGTCCCTTATCTTGGAAAATGTATAATATTCGCCCTCCGGGAGACTTCCCGGAGGGCGTTGTTGTATTATTCCTGCCCGGCCGGCCCAAGGTTCATTTCCTGGGTCAAAATTAGCTGATCGTTAGCATCATACAGCCACACTGTTGCCTGGATGGTAGCTGTGCGATCGTCGGCAAATATGGGGCCATTGCCGCTGACAAGATCCGACAGAAGACGAAGGGCATAGCCGCTGTCCAGGTCCGAACAATCCAGGAAAAAGCGGAAATAGCCCTTTTCGCTACGGGTTGTCTTTTCCCGGAAAACCTCCTCATAAGGATCTATGATGTCCTCACCGTTCACATTCCGTGTCCGCTGTCCTGCAATATGGATCTCAATTTCTGCCCTTGCGGCATCTTTGTGCTCCGTAAAGATATACACCGGCAGATTGGTGCCAGGCAGATCCCAGACCTGCCCCAAAATGTTGGGTGCCACTGCCAAGGTCATGTCCCCGGTTTTCTCCTGGTAAGAAAAGATGTAGTGTTTCTCTCCGCTATGTTTTCCTCCACGGATCGTGCGGCCGTATTTGCCGAAAAAGCAGATGCCATACTCTGTTTCGCCCACCAGCATTTGTTGAAAATCATAGTATTCCAGCACATTATCCACAATTTTGCTGGGGCCTACCATATGTGCCTTTTCCGCTCTACGCATTTCCTGCCGCATGGTAAAGGTGGGGCAGCCTAGGGCGATATAATAGGCGATCGCCAGCCCAATCGCCAGCAATGCCCAAAAGCAGGCCTTGATTGGGCGGGGAAACCATTCTTTTTTCATGTTCGGTCACCTCCCGTTAGGTCGATGCGCAGAGTAAAGCTGCGACCGTCCCGTTCATAGCAGAGATCTGCCCACTTGGCCTCGCTGGGGAAATCGTTGACCCAGCATAGGTGGGTGGCAGTAAAGATGCCGCTTTGTACAAATCCTGAGGATCGAGCACCGCGGTGAATAAAGTAGTATTCATTTCCCTTGTCATCCCGGATGAAAAAGTGAGAGACCACGCAATAAAACCCGTTATATGCATTATGTTCCCGCCAGGGGAGGTTGCTTCTTTGCTGGATCTGGATGTACAGCCGGGTCATATCTTTTTCGTAATACTCGGAGTATTCAGTATACACAACGGCGTCGGTCACTTGAAATATATTCCCGTCCGAACGGAAAGAAACATCGGGCTGAGAAAGGTGGTGCAGTGTCCGCCCGGTTTCGCCGCCATAGGAAGCGCTGTCGTATAAATCAAAGTTGTGATATTGCGGCGCAGCCTGCAGATTCAAGCTGTTCAGGTATTTCCAAATGGGAATCGACGACAGTATCAACAGCACCACCAGCACGATTTGTGATGCCTGCAGCACATAGCCCCAGAAAGGCTTGTAGACGGCTGCCATATTTGCTGCCACTGCCTGGGCGCTGCCCATGGATTCCAGAGCCTTCTGCTCAGCTTCCTCCGGGCTTAGGCCACGGGTGATATGGGTATCGTAGGCATCTTCCAAATGTCCCCGCAGCTCCGCGAAAACCCGTTTGCGATCGGGCCTGTAAGAGATGGTTTCGGTTGCCCGGCGGCACCAGATGTCAAAATTGTAGTCTTTTTTCTTCATAGGCGTGCCCTCAGCAGGTGGCGGGGGTGACTCCGATGACAGCGTTGACCTTTTCGGAAAACAGCTTCCACTCCTGTTCTTTGTAGGTAAGGCGTTCGCCGCCGGCCTTTGTCAGCTGGTAGTATTTCCGTTCCCGACCGGAGGGGGCAGCCTTGGTGTAGGATCGAATGAGACCTTCTTTTTCCAGCGTGTGCAGCAGGGGATACAGGGTGCCTTCCTTCAAAAGGAAGGTATCATCGGAGCGCTTGGCCAGTTCCTCAATCATTTCGTAACCGTACTTGTCGCCATCCTTCAGCAGAGCCAGCACCAGCAGCGGTGTCGACCCGGACAGCAAGCTTTTTTCAATCTTCATGACAGAACCTCCTTACCTAGATTATCTAGGTATAGTATACATAGATTATCTAGGTATGTCAAGGGATTTTTTGCAAGACCTGTTGCTTTTGTAGGGGAATGTGGTACAATATAGCAAACCCATATTCCGGAGGCAACTATGCTGCAAGCCATCAAAAAACTGATCCTCAAACACTGGGACATCCTCAGTTATCTCTTTTTCGGCGGCCTGACCACTTTGGTCAATTTCTTAGTCTATTATCCCTGCTATAACTGGCTGGAGATGTCAGCAACCCTCAGCAATGTGATTGCCTGGGCGGTGGCGGTGGCTTTTGCCTATCTTACCAATAAACCCTTCGTGTTCCAAAGCCACGATTGGTCCTGGAAGTGTGTCGGCCCGGAGCTTGCCAAATTCGTTACCTGCCGCATCGGCTCGGGCCTGCTGGAAACGGCGGTGCTGTTCCTTACGGTAGATCTACTCCATTGGAACGGCAATGTGATGAAGCTGATCCTGGCAGTGGCGGTGGTGATCCTCAATTATATCGGCAGCAAACTGCTGGTGTTCAAAAAGTAAAGAATAAGACCGCGAAGGCGATTTGCCTTCGCGGTCTTTGCTGATATTGAATATTACAGATCCTTGATTTTCAGTGTCATATTGACATGAGCGGTGGTGACCAACTCGGTTTTGGAACTCTCTACAAGATTTTCCACCCAGCTCTTCAGTTCTTCGGTGCGCAGATCGTTCCCCACCATGAAGTCACGGTAGGTGTTCTCGCTGTTGCCAACGAAGTACATGATGTGCCAGCCGTACTGGGTTTCCACCAAGCCGTAATCGCCAGTCTGACGGCCCTCTTCATAGCACCACTGCTCAAAGGGTTCCACCATCTGGCCGGGGAAGATATCCTCGTACAGGCCGCCGGTGGTGCCATTGCCGTCGTCGGAATGTTCGTTGGCCATTTTTGCAAAGGTTTCTTCGGATCGGTCAGAGTTTTCAAATTCTGCCAGCAAGTCCATTGCAGCTTTCTTGGCGGCGGCTTTTGCGGCGTCGGTGTTACCCTCGAATTTTACCAACAGATGACGCACGTTCTTCAAAAGGAACTTATTTTCGTTAACGTTCTCAAACCGCAGCACGTAGTAGCCGTTGATGGTCTTATTCTCACCGGAGCCAGACTCGTTGGCGATCAGGGTCAGATCGCCTTCCTGACGAATCTGCGCGTCCTCCCCGCTGAGCCAGGGTGCAAACAATGTTCTCAGTTTGGAGTACAGTACATCTTTTTCTGCGACAGCGCTGTATTGCTGATTGCTGTTGCCGGTGTTTGCCTGCATGACTTGGGTGATGGCAGCGTCAAACTCTGCCGCAGTTGTGTACTGACCGGCAGCGATCTGCTCAGCAACTGCTTTTGCCTTGGCGACTGCCGCAGCCTTTTCCGCAGCAGAGGGGTTGGTAGTGTTGCTTAGGAAGAAACTGGCGTTCACATAGTAGTAGGCGTAGGAATAGGAATTGTACTGCCAGTGCTTGTCTGCCTCGTAGGCGCGCAGAGCGGCGTCGTCAAACTCCAGAGCATCCGCATAGGCAGTGTAATAAACGTCGGCCAAGGTGGAAATCTCACAGTAACGGCGGAAAGCAGCGGTGTTGGCGCCTACACCGTAGGTGTCGATCAGGTAAGCATCCGCATTGGCAAAGCCGTAGTATTTGGAATAGGTTTCCAAATTGGTCATGATGCTATCGATGGATGTTTTCTGCTCTTCGGTCAGCTGGAAATTCTGTTTTTGGGCCTGATCATAGAGCTGGTAAGTGACGGTCATGTTCTCAATGGCCATCTCCAGAAATTTATCTGCCCAGGATTTGCCATCTTTATCCGTATTGCTGGGTGCGTTCAGCGGTGCGTTGATATCCAGGATATAGCTCAGATAATAGCTATACTGGTTGCAGTAATTGATGATCGAATCAATGTAGAAGAAGTTGAGCATCACGGCGCTGATCTCGTGATCACCGATGATATAGGCGGTCTCCTGCAGGACAGAATCCAACTGGGGACGTGAGGTACCGGGGTCAGAAGGGGTGGTAGGCAGGGAAGAGCCGGAGGGTCGCGTAGAAGTGGGCTTGGAATCGCCGTCATCTTCTTCCGGTTCTTCGCAGGCGACGACGCACAGCGCCATGGCAAGGATCAATACCAGCGCCATAAGACGCTTAAAAATGGAATGCATAGTGTTCCTCCTAGTGTGTGGTAGTATTTCGATCAGTATAGCAGAATTCACGGAAAAGTCAATCATTTGCCAGCAGCACCTTCAAATACAAGATCGCTTCCTTATAGCCATCGATGCCATGCCCTGTAATGGTCTTACAGCAGGCCATGCCGGCAAAGGAAATCTGCCGAAAATCTTCCCGGGCGGAAACATCCGAGATGTGTACCTCCACAGCGGGGATGCCTACTGCCTTCAGCGCATCCAAAATGGCAATGGAGGTGTGGGTGTAGGCTGCGGGATTGATCACGATGCCGTCCACAACACCGTAGGCGTCCTGGATCTTGTCCACCAAGCAGCCCTCGTGGTTGGACTGGTATTGCTTGATCTCGATTTTTTCTTCCACAGCCGTCCGTTCCAGCAGAGCCAGCAGGTCGGCAAAGCTTTCCTTGCCGTAAACATCCGGTTCCCGGATGCCCAGCATATTGATATTGGGGCCGTTGAGTACAAGAATTTTCATAGAATTACCTCTTTTATGTTATTGCGAGCCGGTGCGCACACTGGCGTGGCAATCCCCGATTTCAGCAACAGCCTTTTCCGGTATGCCATTATTGTCGATGATATGATCCGCAAAATGAGCATACAGGCTCGCCCGCAGGGCATACAGTTCCTCTAAATTTTTCGACAGGGGTCTTCCTTCGGTGGGCAGGTTCTCCAAATCCCGCTGCAGCCAGTAGATCCTGCCGTTTTGATGCAGCAGGGGATAGTTCTCTGCCTTCGTGACACAGCCGCCGCCGGTGGCGATCACCAGCCCCGATCGTTTACCCAACTCTGTCAAGACTCGGGTTTCCAATGCCCGGAACATAGCTTCGCCATCCTCGGCAAAAATGGCCGGGATGGATTTTTTTGCCAGTGTTTCTATTTCTTCATCCGCATCCACAAAGGCTCTGCCGGTTTTTTTCGCCAGCAATCGCCCAATGGTGGACTTTCCGCAGCCGGGCATACCGATGAGCACGATGTTTTCCATCTGTTCCCGCAAAGCGTAGTAGATTCGGTCGATCTGAGCATCAGGAAGGGAAGTGCCGGTGAACCACTGGGCCGCCTCCTTGGCCTGGGCAACCAGCATCCACAGGCCGTTCATGGCCACGATGCCCCGCTTTTCAGCGTCTAACAGCAGCTGTGTCCGGGCGGGATTATAGATGACATCCAGCACGCCCTCCAGCTGGGAGAACAGCGACAGGTCGACGGGGGAGATGCCGGTATGCGGGTACATGCCAATGGGTGTCGTGTTGACGATCAAGGCAGCATCGCTGTGCAGATGCAAATTCTGATAATTGTTTTCTCCACTGCGGGAGATAACTACAATCTTGGCATCCTCGTTTTGCAATACTGCCTGCACTACTTTGGATGCGCCGCCGCTGCCCAATATCAAGCATTTTTTTCCGGTGGGGATCAGACCGCTTTTTGCCAGCATGGAGCGGAATCCCCAATAGTCCGTGTTGTGACCCACCAGTTTGCCATTGCGGCGCACGATGGTGTTCACCGCACCCAGCTCTCGGGCAATATCCGTCACATGATCCAGATAAGGCATGACAGTCTGCTTGTAGGGTATGGTCACATTGATGCCATCAAAGTTCCCATGCCGCAGAAACTGTTCCAATTCCTCCGGTTCTTTCTCAAAAAGGTCATAGGAATAGTCGCCTAAATGGGCATGGATGGCAGGGGAGTAGCTGTGTCCCAGTTTCCGCCCCAAAAGTCCGCATTTCATATTATACCACCTCGGTATAGCTGCCAAGATAGGAGAAATCTTCGCACAGATCGTCCAACTCGCAGATCAGCTGCACAAATTCGTCGGAGTACACGGAAGTCTGCAAAACAAAGTAGAACATGGCCTCAAAAGCTTTCCCCTCGATGGGGTTGGATTCAATACGCAAGACATTGATGCCCAGCGTGTACAGCCGGGAAAAGACCTTGTACAGTGCTCCGGGCTTATCGGACAGCGCCATTTTCAAACCGGTGCGATCAGCACCGGGATAGATTTCCAACTGCCGACTGACGCACAGGTATTGCGTCTGATTTCCCAAACGGAAGCCTCGCACGATATACAGCTCCTGGGTGGCTAACTGGTCATAAAGCTGTTGCAGATTGCCGTCGAGTGCCACGATGCCATAGCGGCACAATCCCTGGGTAACGGCGGACAGAATGCCATCCAGGGACTTAAACTGCATTACAGGGCAATCTCCGAAGAGTTTTCCGCACACCATGGTGGCAGTTTCTTCCTCACTTGCGGAGATGGCCACAGTTACCTGCTTCGGCAGTATCTTGGGTGTGGTGGCAATGGCGTCGGTAATGCGGTCAAACAGGGCGGTTCGGGCGGCATTGCGCTGAGACTGATAGCCACGGCTCAGCTCGAACAGCATGGAATAGAGCACCTTGGTATATACTTCCATCTCAGGCCCCGCCTTTTTCGCCACATCCAGCAGCTTTTCCGCTTCTCTGGCAGGCACGAAGATGGGCAGTCCGTTTTCTTTTTTATAGTCAGCGATGCGGGCCGATACTTCCATTCGCTGTGTGAACAGACGCACCAGCTCGTCGTCAATTTTGTCGATTTCCAAACGCAGTTCGTTCAGATCCATTCAGATACCTCCCAGTATCAAATCGTAAATCGCAATGGCCGCGGCGGCTTCCACCACCGGCACAGCCCGGGGTACGATGCAGGGGTCATGCCGCCCCTTGATTTCGATGGTGACTTCTTCCATGGTCTTTAGATTCACACTTTTTTGCGGCTTGGCAATGGAGGGCGTTGGTTTGACATCGACAGAGAAAATGACGGGCATTCCGTTGGTAATACCACCTAAGACTCCACCGCAATAATTGGTTTCCGTGCGGATCATACCATGATCTATTGTAAAAGCGTCATTATTTATGGAACCCAAACCACGAACAGTGCCAAAATGAAGCCCTTTGACTGCGGGGATTCCGTAAACAATCTGAGCGATTTTGCTTTCCACACTATCGAACATGGCGCCACCGATTCCTGCCGGCAAACCGGTGATAGCACACTCTATCACGCCGCCAACACTTTCACCTTCGGATTTTACCGTATCGATTGCTGCCAGCATAGCTTTGGCGGAGGGTGGATGACATACAGGAAAATCAGTACCTACACAATCAAGTTGGGGATTTGTAGGATTGAAAGGCTTGTCGATCATCTCTGCAATGCGCAGAATATGCGCCCCAATACGAATACCTCGTGTCTCCAGCCACTGCTTGCAAAGTCCACCGGCGATGCACATGGGGGCGGTCATCCGGCCGGAGAATGGGCCGCCTCCGGACATATCAAAGTCCAGCCCGTACTTCATCCATGCGGTAAAATCCGCATGACCGGGCCGGGGGATATATTTGAGCTCATCGTAATCTTTTGTGCGGACATTCTGATTGTAGATCACGGCACGGATGATTTCTCCGGTGGTAACGCCATCTGCGATGCCGCTTTCAAAATGGGGCACATCCGCTTCTTTCCGCTGGGTGGACCAAGGGTTCTGCCCCGGTGCCCGGCGCTTCAGGAATTGTTGCAGTTTCTCCAAATCCACTGACAATCCTGCCGGGATGCCCTCCAGGGTCATGCCGATACTGGGGCCGTGGGAGGTGCCGAAAATGGATAATTTTAAATTTTCACCATAGTGATTCGCCATAATTTCCTCCTAAACGGCGGTAATCCTCCCAAAATCCGGGATAAGATTTTTTTACACTTTCTGCGCCCAAAATGGTCACAGGCTTTTTGCAGACCGTGGCGGCAATGGCGGCAGCCATGGGGATGCGGTGATCCCGGAAGCTGTTTACTGTGCCGCCGGTGAGACCGGTTCCATAAACGGTCAGCGTATTTTCTGTTGCTTCTGCTTTTCCACCCAGGCTTTCAATCATGGCGACAACGGATGCTACCCGGTCGGACTCCTTCAGCCGCAACCGGCGAATATCTGTAAATACTGCGCCCTTGTTGGCGGCGGCTACCACAGACAAAACAGGGACTAAATCGGGAATATCTCCGCAATAAATGGTGGTGTTTTCATCTAAAATGGGGAGAATATTGACGATTTCTCTGTCCCCCTGGGGAGAACTGTTATTCAGACTCCAAACGGTAATGTGGCTTCCAAGGGTGTTGGCTGTAAGCCAAAAGGCGGCATTGCTCCAATCTCCCTCTACTTCGATCCGTTCCGGGCACCCGTCTTTGAAAAGGTCCAAAACATATCGGGTCATTTCGATATAAGGCTTGGATTCTACATTACCTGTGATCTCCAGGCTGGTTTCTCCTTCAATCAGCGGCAGGGCCATCATAAGACCGGAAACAAATTGGCTGGAAACACTGCCATCCATGCGATATGTGCCGGGACGCAGCTTGCCGGTGCAGCGCACCATGTTCTCTCCTATGCGGGAAAGGGTGCAACCCATCCGCTCCATCTCTTCCCAAAGAGGGGACAGGGGACGCTGCGGCAGTCGCCCTTCCATCAGGAAGGTGGCATCCACACCCAAAGCTCCCACAATGGGCAGCAAAAAACGAAGCGTACTGCCGCTTTCTCGGCACTTAAGGGTAGCCTGTTTGGGCGTACGCACGATGGGCAAAATGCGATACCCGTCTGCAACGAGCTGGATCTGTGCGCCCAGAGCCACCAGACATTGCACTGTGGCTTCCAGATCTGTGTTGGCCTTACTGCAAAGCAGAGTGGTTTCTGTGCCCGAGAGCGCAGCACAAATCAGCAGCCGATGGGCCATGGATTTGGAAGGCGGTGCGGTAACTGTGCCGGAGAGTTTACCCGGCAGCAGAGTAATATCCATTTACAAACCTTCTTTCAGCAAGGTTTTGAAATCTTCCATAGAGGTCGGCACAATGGCGCAATGGCCAATGGCCTTGGGGATGATCAAATTTACATAATCACCGCTGCGCTTTTTGTCGGAGCATGCGGCTTCATATAAATCCTTTGCAGGGAACTCCGTGGTAGTGGGAAGCCCAAATTTCTCTAAAAGGGCAATAATTCTGCCTGTATCGGCACATTTGGTCGCCCGGCAGACCACGGCTAATCCGATGGCTACCGCATTGCCGTGGGAAATTTCGTAATTACTGCATTTCTCAATGGCGTGACCGATGGTGTGTCCCAGATTCAGCAGCATCCGCTGCCCGCGGTCAAATTCATCAGCCTGCACACAGCTGCGCTTATGCTCGATACACCGGGCGATGACCCATTCCCGGTGGAAATCCAGACCATCTTTTTCCAGAATTTCAAACAACTCCGGGTCGAACAGAACCGCGTATTTGATGATTTCCGCGCAACCCTCCCGGAATACCTCCTCCGGCAGGGTATCCAGAACATCCGTGTCGCACACAACAGCGGAGGGCTGATAAAACGCACCGCACAGATTTTTTCCTGCCGGTAGGTCAATGCCGGTCTTGCCGCCCACGGAGGAGTCCACCATGGCCAGCAGGGAAGTGGGGAGCTGAATATAGGGGATGCCCCTTAAATAGATGGAAGCGGCAAAGCCTGCCAGATCACCCACCACACCGCCACCCAAGGCAATCACATAGTCATCTCTGGTCAACCCATTTTCCGCCCAATAGTCCAAAATGGGCAGCAGGGTTTTCCAGTTCTTGCTGCCTTCTCCGGGTGGCACAATGCTTGCCAGTACTTCACAACCGGCTGGCAAATGGCGCTTTATGATTTTTTCATATGCGATCCATACATTGTGATCGGTAATGATGCAGACCTTTCGGGCTTCAGCCAGAACTTTAGGTAGCTGGGATAAGGTGTCGCTGCCGATAGAAACAGGATAGCCTTTGGAGGTTTCGATCCAAATTTCGGTCATACCATCGCCTCCCGAATGTTCCGAATACGGACAGCGAGACTGTCAAATTGCAGCGGGGTCAGCGATTGGGCTCCATCGCACAGGGCATGGGCCGGGTCGTTGTGGACCTCCACCATGACACCGTCAGCACCGGCGGCAGTGGCGGCCAACGCCAGCGCAGGCACCAAAGCCGCGTTTCCGCAGCCGTGGCTGGGATCCACGATCACCGGCAGATGGCTTAAGCTATGCAGAGCCGGCACAGCGGAGATATCCAAAGTGTTCCGCGTATAGGTCTCAAAGGTGCGGATACCCCGCTCGCAGAGAATGATCTTTTCGTTGCCTTCATGCATGATATATTCCGCGCTCATCAGCAGTTCCTGCAGGGTAGAGGACAGACCTCTCTTCAGCAGAATGGGCTTGCCTGTGCGGCCTACTTCCTTCAGCAACTCAAAATTCTGCATATTCCGGGCACCGATCTGGATCATGTCCACATCATGGAAAAGCTCCAAATGATGGATATTCATCAGCTCCGTACAGATGGGCAGACCTGTAGCTTCTCGTGCAATGCGAAGCAGCTGCAGCCCTTCGGCACCCATGCCCTGAAAATCATAAGGGGAGGTACGGGGTTTGAAGGCGCCGCCCCGCAGAATGGACGCGCCGGCCTTCTTTACAGCCTGCGCCACAGAAATGATCTGCTGTTCCGATTCGACGCTGCAAGGCCCGGCGATCATGGCAAAATTGCCTCCGCCGATCTTTATATTTCCAATCTCCACCACAGTATCCTGCGGATGGAATTTCCGGTTTGCCTGCTTAAAGGGCTCGCTGATCCGCTGCACAGAGGAAACAAATTCCATAGAGCGCAGAAGTTCTGTATCCACCCGGCTGATATCGCCGATGAGCCCCAAAACGGTGACACCGTTGCCGGGGTATACATGGGCCTGCAATCCCATGCGGCCCAGCCAATTGATCAAAGAGGCGGTCTGTTCGGGCGTGGTGCCCTGCTTGAGTACGGCGATCATAGGCGCATCTCCTCATAAAAAATGACGCTGCACGAGTCATTCGTGCAGCGTCTGAAAAAGGTCAAGTGTGGCCGAAAGGAAACCTTTGCGGCGCTGACAAGAATTTAAGGTATTATACCACAATTCTTCCTGTTTCGCAAGTATTAAACCAAGGGTTGTTCTGCTTGAGCAATGTCAATATTCTGACTGCAGACCAGCGAACCATCGAAGAAGATATGTACGGTATACGCGCCTGCGGTCTGGGGCATCTGGGTAATGGGCAACACACAGTTGCTCTTTTTCCACAGGTCATTCCAGACCGTTTCACTGGCAATACTTGCAACCACCTTGCCGCCCTCGTCGCAGATCACCATATCTACCAGTACTTTATTTTCAGAGGAAACGGGTCGCAAGGCGGACGTGATCCAGATACCAGCCTGTTCACTGGGATCGAACACAATTCTGTAGTCATTCAGATCGAAATCGCTGGGCTTCCAATTTCCATTCTCGGGCAGAATTACCGGCATCCAGGTCAGATCGTCTACAGTGATGCCATAGTTGGCAAAGGATGCAACAGCTTCGGCTTGGTAGCTATGGGCGTTGTTGAATACAAAGTTGCCGCTAACTGTCTGGATCATGAACTGATATTCACCGGGGATTGCCAACAGATTTACAGTGGGTTCTTCCAATGTGACGGTATATTCCACACCGCCTACCAGGTAATGCAACAACCAGCCTTCTGCCGGCGCGATGCCGGTATAATCCCACTGCACAAGCAGTGCGCCGGTTCCGTTTGCTTCGCAACGGAAATCGGTCACTGTTACCGGCTGGGCGCTGATGGAAGTACTGACACTCTGGTTCATACCTACAGCGGTCACTTCCACGGTGCAGGGGCTGCTGTGATCCAGATCGGTGAAGGTGTAGGAAAGTTCTGTGGTGGTAATGGTCACATTGTAGCCTGCTTCATTAAAGCAGCGTACCCGCCATTCGGTTACGGTTCCGTCCTTGGGCTGCTGCCATTGGGCGGTCAGCTTGCCATCGCCGCAGGCGGTGATGGTCAGATCCTGGGCGTACAAAATGTTGGAAGCTACAAATTCTACCTGGGTCTTACCGGCGATGTACAGCTCATCCGGGGAAGTCAGCGTAAAGGTATAGCGCTTGCCGGCAACCAAATCGCCGATGATGACACTGCGGCCGGTGAAATCAATAGACTTTTCCTCCACTCCATCAGCGTGGTACACAATGGTCCATTTATTCGTTTCCGGGCCCTTGACGGTGAAATTCAGTGCCACGGAGCAATCATCCGGGCCGATTCCTGCCGTGAAACTGAGGATCTGGGTCTGGGCAGGCGTGGTGAAGCTGTCATAAATGGCGCCGGTCAGCTTGTGCTTTCCGTTGGCTTGTACCGTTAACATGTAGCAGGTATTGGGATTGAGCTGGGTGAAGGTGGCAACGCCGCCGATGACGGGGCTGCTGACACTGTTTCCGTAGCTGTCGGTGCAGACCACGGTCAGCAGACCATCATCAATGTCAGAGAGTACCTGTACGGTCAGCATGTCCCTCTCGTTATTGAGCACCAGACCATTTACACTGAGAAGGTATTTGGTGTTGTAATAATGCATGCCAAGCAACCATCCACCTATCAGCAGCAAAAACACCGCGGTGGTGAAGACGATCCGCCAAGGGAAAGAGAAGGAAGTTTTGGCGGTTTTTTGGGGTTTAGCGGCTTTGACCGTAACAGGGGCAGCAGCTACGGGGACTTCTTTTTCAGCTTCCGCAACCGGAATGATCTCAGGTTCTTCCTCGGGTTCGGCTTCCGGTTCTTCCGCAGGGTCTTCCTCCAAAGGACTGTCCTCAACAGGAACACCTTCATCATCCAGCACAATGGGGGCCGGCATGGGGGCAAATACGGGGGCAGGTGCCACAGGCGGTTCCGGCAGTTCGTGGTCGATCAGCTCGTCAGCCTGTGCCAGCATCAGCGAAAGCTCATCGCTCATGATATCATCGGGCACATCAGCGGTATTTTCCTCGTTGGGCGCAGTGTCGTCGTTGACAAGGCCGGACAGGAAAGCCAGCTCATCGGGATCAGCGTTTTCCAGATCCTCCATTTCCTGCTGCAGCTGCAGGGGATCCACTTCCGGCTCGAAGGGCTCTTCTTCGGGCAATTCTTCTTCCTTTTTCTCCAGCACGGGAGGAATGATAGGGGTTTCGGCAGCGCCGAAGGTTTGTAAATAGTCGATCAGCGCGTGAGCCATTTTGGTGGGCTCCTGCCAACGCTGCTGGGGATCGGGATGACAGGCTTTGAGAATGATCTCCGCCATTTCATAGTCTGCATACATGGGTGGCGGCAGGACCTCGGCAGGGGCGTCCCCTTCAAAGGGAAGCACACCGCCATTGTAGGCCTGATACAGAACAAGACCCAGCGCATAAATATCTACAGTAGAATTGAGGACCGCCATGGGGTCAGCCAGTTCCGGCGCAGTGTAACTGCTGCGGTATTTATCCGGCAGCGAGGCGTATTTCAAAGAAGAAAGGGCAATGAAGCCCACATCACCGATGCGGAAGCCCTGTTCCGGATCCCGGAAAATGTTGCCCGGCTTCAGATCCACGAATACATAGCCTGTACGGCGGCTGGCGGCCAGCGCGGCACACAGATCAAGACCCAGATTTGCCACATCCGCATGGGTCATGGCATCCGTGCGCATAATGCGCTCCAAAGACTGCTTGTATGTACCCAGTAGATACACATGGTAACCCACTTCGCCCTCGATAGGTTGGATCTGGGCATCCAGATAGGGAACAAAGCCCTCCTGATGGCTCAACTGCCGCAGGATATCGGTCTGGTTGACCACATCTTTGGAAAGGGTCATGAAGTATTCCAGTGCCGCGTTCTTGTCAGAGAGCGCGCCGGTCAGCAACAGCGCCTCCACCTTAGACTGGGAAGCGGGAATAGAGATTACCTTGACAATATATTTTTCTTCTGTACCCCGACGGATGGCAGGGTAGCAGGTAACGCCGTCATGGCTGCTCATGGCTTCACCTAACAGATAGGGGCTGAGCATAGGTAGATTCAGCTTAGGGGATGACAAATTCCATCGCCTCCACAAATTCATTCGTTACCACTAATCATACTGGATAATCGTATAAAATGCAACAGCTTTCTTCTTCTGTCGCCTGGGATTTTTCCGACATACAGCGACAGGAAATGCCCAGCCGTCCCGATTTATGGAGCATGGTATGGCCCTTGTGAATATTTTGACGAATTGACATAAAATTTACTTTTTGTTGTTGTTTTATTTTTGGGGAAATGGTATAATGGAAAAAAACAGGAACGGAGGTAAATACCATGAACAAGATCGTTTGTGATTTGTGCGGCGCGTCTTATCCGGAAAATGCCACGCAATGCCCCATCTGCGGCATTGCCAAGACCGATGCTGCCAAGTCCACCACCGACTCCAATACCGGCTATGCCTATGTCAAGGGCGGCAGATTCTCCCATGCCAACGTGCGCAAGCGCAATGCAGGCAAAAAGGAGCTGCCCCGTGTGATCGCCCCTGTCAAGCCCCAGAAGGAGGCTCCCGCACCCAAGCCCAAAAAGGAGACTGCGCCCAATCCGCCCAAGGAAAACCAAGCATCTGCGCCTCGCAGAGAGCAAAATTCTGTGACCAAGCGGCCTGCTGCCCCCGCAAAGAAGCGGCCTGCCAAGGAGTCCGGCAAAAACTCCAATGTGCTGCTGGCTATTATTGCATTGATACTGGTGCTGGCCATTGTAGCGGTCTGCGCTTATATCGTCAAGGGATTTATCGACTCCCGCAAGCAGCCCAACGAACCCGTTGGCTCTTCTACCACCAAGCCGTCTGTCCCTGTAGATAATCGGGTGCCCTGCACCGATTTGAAGCTGGCACTGAACCAAAAGACTTTTAAGTCTTTGGATGATAAGTTCTATTTGAGTGTTGAGGTCAGCCCCAAGGATACCTGTACCGATCCCGTTACCTTTGAATCCAGCGACGACAGTATCGCCACTGTGGATGCGAAGGGCATTGTGTATCCTGTGGCCAATGGCAGTTGCGTCATCTATGTCCGCTGCGGCGATTTCGAGGTGGAGTGCTACATCACCTGTGAAGTAGGCGTTGACCCCACCAATCCCACCGATCCTACTGGCCCCACCGATCCTTCCGGCCCCGTAGCGGAGCTGGTGCTCAGCAAAGTGGATATCAGCCTCTACGGTCACGGCGACAGTGCCATTATCTACAATGGCGACATCGATCCGACCCAGATCACCTGGACCAGCAGCGACGAGAGCGTTGCCACTGTGGAAAATGGTAAGGTCATTGCAGTTGGCAATGGTAACGCCACCATCACCGCCGAATATATGGGCCAGACAGCTACCTGCGTGGTTCGCTGCAGCAATGTGGTGCTGACCGATTATGAACTGCGTACCCAGTATGGTTTGGCAACTGACTTTACCATTCGGGTAGGCGATACGGTCAAGTTGTCCATGGTGGAAAAGGAGTCCGGCAAGAAGGTTCAGCCTGAAAATCTGATCTTCACCTTGTCCAAGGAAGGCGTCATTACCATCGATGAAAATGGTAAGATCACGGCAATTGGTACGGGTACTGTAACTGTTACCGTCAGCTATGGCGACTATACGCTTAAGTGCAAGGTCCGTGTGGCTGCTCCGAAAACCTAATAAATAATCTTAGACGGCGGCGCATAACGCGCCGCCGTTGCTTGCTTTTGGGCAATTCACATAAAGGTAGAAAATGGACATTGTGGATTATTTTGTGTTGAAATTTACAAAAAGTTTTGTTATACTGTTGGAGGAAATATATCCGCGCTGCGGAAACAAAAAACAGGAGGTAAATCCATGAAGAAATTTGCAAAGATTCTGTGCACTATCCTTTGCCTGGCTATGGTCCTGTCTTTCGCCGCTGTGGCTTTCGCCGCAGAGGAGGGCAAGACCTATGTGAAGGTCACCGCTGATCAGGAAGACTGGTCCGGCACCTATCTGCTGGTCTGTGAGGCTAGCGGCTACGCTTTCAACTCCGGTCTGGAACAGCTGGATGCTGCCAACAACGGCGTTGCTGTCACTGTTGCCGGCGACAAGATCACCACCGCTGAGAATATCGCTGTTACCGTTGAGAAGGTCGACGGCGGTTATGTGATGAAGGGCGCCAATGGTGTGTACTTCTATGGTCAGAGCGGTTCCAACAAGCTGCTGACCACCACTGACAAGGCAGAAGCTGCTGCCTCTCCCATCACCTTCACCTTTGTTGAAGGCGAGCTGGCACTGGTCTCCGCCACTTCCCACATGCGCTTCAACCCCACCGAGAATCAGCTGCGCTTCCGTTTCTTCAAGGAAGCTACCTATGCCAACCAGGCTGCTGTGTCCCTGTTCAAGCTGGACGAGGCTGCTGAGCCCGCTGCCGAGGAAGTGACCATTCCCGAGGCTATTCAGATCGCGCAGGAAGCCAACGGTGTGAAGTATATTGTTCGCGGTACCGTCGTGGAAGTCAAGAACGCTACCTGGGGCAATATGTACATTGAAGATGCCGAGGGCAACAAGCTCTACATCTACGGCACCTACAGCGCTGACGGCTCCGTCCGTTATGATGCTATGGAAGTTAAGCCCAACGTTGGTGACGAGGTTGTGCTGATGGGCGAGCTGTCCACCTACAACGGCGAGGCCCAGATGAAGAATGGCTGGCTGCTGGTTCATGAGCCTGCTCCCGAACCCATCCCCGATCCTGTGGAAATCACCATCGCTGAGGCTATTGCCATCGGCTCTGCCAAGGAGCACAACACCTACACTGCTGAAATGTACATCCTGACCGGTGTCATCGCTGAGATCACCAGCGATATGTGGGGCAATATGTACATCAAGGATGCTGACGGCAATCAGATCCTGCTGTACGGCCTGTACGATGAGGCCGGCACCCGCTACGATGCCATGGCTACCAAGCCCGCTGTTGGCGATACCATCACTGTTGTTGGTGTTCTGGGCCAGTTCAATGGCGCTCCTCAGATGAAGAACGCTACCCTGACCGCTCATACCCCCACTGCTCCCGAAGGCCCCAGCGTCCCCGAGACCGGCGATGCCATCATCATGGCTGTTTGCAGCCTGCTGGCTTCCGGCAGCGTTCTGGCGATCCTGCCCAAGAAGCGCCAGTTTTGATCCGGATTTTTAAATAACAATGGCCGCAGCAAGGATATCCTTGCTGCGGCTGTTTTGTACAGGCTGTAGGGAACTCTGTCCTCAGCGTTCCGTCCGCGCGGCGGCAATGATCGGGTTTCTCAGTCGTTCATACACAGCCGGCTTCTGCGGAAAAAGAAGGAAATGCACCAAATGCCGCTCAGCGCAATGACGATATACACGATGCGGCTGAGCAGGCTCATGGTGCCGAACAGCCATGCCACCAGATCAAATTCGAAAATGCCTACCAGTCCCCAGTTGACGCAGCCAACGATGCTCAGGATCAGTGCCAAAATATCCATACAATTATGAACCTCCTTGAATTTGTTGGAATATTTGTAGATTTCCCACAAAATTGCGAACTATACTTCTGCATTGACCTTTTTTCGTTTTATGTTATAATAAATTGGATGCCCAAACAATTATTGAAAGGTGTGCACTATATGAAAATCTTTGGTTCTACTGACATTTTGATGCCCGCTTCCGCAACCATGGAAACATGGGCAGTCATAGCCTGCGACCAGTTCACCTCTGATACTGCTTATTGGCAGCGTGTTGCCGATACCGTCGGCGACAAGGAATCTACCTTGCATATGATCCTGCCGGAGGCTCATTTGGGCGCTGCCGATGAGGCTGCCATTGTCAAAAAGATCAATGCTACCATGGATCACTACCTTGCCGGTGATGTGTTCACCACCTATGCCAATGCCTACATCTATGTGGAGCGCACCCTGCTCAATGGTTCCGTTCGTCCCGGCCTGATCGGTGCGGTGGATCTGGAGCAGTATGATTATAACCCCGGTTCCGTGTCTGCCATCCGTGCCACGGAAAAGACTGTTTTGGAGCGCATTCCTCCCCGTCAGCGTGTCCGTAAGGATGCCGGCATCGAGTTCCCTCATGTGCTGATGCTCTGCGATGATGACAAAAAGCAACTCATTGAGCCCATCGCCGCTGTAAAGGATCAGTTGACCAAGCTCTATGACTTCGACCTGATGGAAGGTGGCGGCCATATTACCGGCTGGCTGGTACAGGGTCAGGTGGCAGCGGATTTTGATGCACGCCTGGATGCTTATGTTGCCTCTGTTCCCGCCAAGTATGCGGATTTGAACGGTGCGCCTGTGACCCTGGCTGTGGGTGACGGCAACCATTCTCTGGCTACCGCCAAGAGCTGCTACGAGGCACTGAAGGCCGCCAACCCCGGTGTGGATCTTTCCGGTCATCCCGCCCGCTTCGCACTGGTGGAACTGGAAAATATCCATGATGATTCTCAGGTCTTTGAGCCCATCCACCGCATCCTTTTCCATGTGGACGGCAAGAAGCTGCTGGCTGACATGCAGACCATCTGCGCCGAAACTGGCTTTGCGGTCGAGTATGTGATGGGCGCCCAGCGTGGCACACTGTATTTGGATAAGGCAAAGGGCGAACTGGCAGTTGCCGTGCTGCAGGAGTTCCTGGACGCATGGATGAAAGACAACAAGTGCGAGATCGACTATATCCACGGTGACGAGGAAGTTGCCGAACTGGCACAGAAGGAGAATGCAGTGGGCTTCCTGCTGCCCGGCATGGAGAAGCATCAGCTGTTCCGTGGCGTCATCTCCGGCGGCGTGCTGCCCAGAAAGACCTTCTCTATGGGCCATGCACGGGAAAAAAGATATTATCTGGAAGGCAGAAAAATTAAATGACAACTCTCTACGAAGGCGCATTCGCCAAACTCAATCTAACGCTGGACGTGCTGGATAAGCGTCCGGACGGCTACCATAATCTGAAAAGCGTGATGCAGACTATTTCTCTGCGGGACGATATCGAGATCGATATCGGTACCGGTGAACCCTGGAGCCTGCTGGGGAGCGTCGATGGTATTCCCACCGATGAAACCAATCTTGCCTGGAAGGCAGCTAAGCTCTTCTTCGACACCACCGGAAAAGATCCCAATGGCCTGCAGATCCGTATCCTCAAGCGCATCCCTGTGGAGGCAGGCCTGGGCGGCGGCAGCGCTGACGCGGCTGCTGTGCTGCGTGCTTTGAACCGTCACTACGGCGCGCCCTTCTCTCTGCCTGCTCTGGCAGAGCTGGGTGCCCAGATCGGCAGCGATGTGCCGTTCTGCGTTCTCTGCGGAACGGCTACCGTGGAAGGCAAAGGCGACCGCATCCGAAAGCTGCCCGATATGCCCGATTGCATTTTCGTTATTTGCAAGCCGGAGTTCTCCGTTTCCACGCCTGAGTTGTATGCTAAGATCGATGGTCGTGCCATCGCCCAGCGTCCTAATCAGCAGGCTATGGAATCTGCCATGCTCGCTGGTGATCTGGTGCAGGTGGTGAACAATGTCTGCAATGTGTTTGACCCCATCGTGACGGAAGAACATCTGGAACTGAACTATATCAAGTCTGTGATGAACAGCTATGATGGTGTGGGCATGCAGATGACCGGTTCCGGCTCTGCAGTGTATTGCATTGTCAAGGAATTTGAGGCCGCGGCTGTGATCTGCAATATGTTGAAGACTAATTATCCCAACATTTTTATTGCCAAACCTGTATAATTTTACCGAAAACCGTCCATACTGAGATTAATTCAGTATGGACGGTGTTTTTATGCGGAAATTGATCAAATTAGCGGTGCTGATCTTTGCGGTTGCCTTTGCCTTGGATCTGGTGGCCATTGCCAAAGAAAAACGGATGCTGCAGGACGGCGTGATCCGCCTGCATGTGGTGGCGCAGTCGGATTCCGAGGAGGATCAGCGCATCAAGCTGCAGGTTCGTGACGCGGTGGTTGGTTATGTGGAGCAGGCCCTTAGCCATGTGATGACCGTGGAAGAAGCCAAAGCTTGGCTCCAAGAGAACCTCCACGGCATCGAAGCGGCTGCCAATGATGTGCTGCGCACCCTGGGACTTTCGCAACGGGCAAAAGTTACGCTGCAGAGCGAAGCATTCGATGTGCGCCATTACGACAACTTTTCTCTGCCATCCGGGGTTTACGAGTCTCTTCGTGTTACCATTGGTGAGGGTAAGGGAAAGAATTGGTGGTGTGTAGTGTTTCCAAGTCTTTGCCTGCCGGCGGCAGGGGGGTCGGTGGAGGATGTAGCCGCCGGTGCTGGCTTTCCGCAGGATCTGACCAATGTGCTGACAGATCGGCAAAATTATCAGGTGCGATTTTATATTCTGGATCTGTTTGGGAAAATCGAAAATTTCTTCTTTGGCAGATAATTTTTCTACCCAACGCTTTGCATTTGTGCTATACTAAAAGAAAAAGAAAGGCGGAGAACAGATGCTGACATTGCTGCTGGGCAGGGATTGGACTGCCAACCGAAATGAGATACTGGACCGCATCAGCCGGGATGTGGCAGAGCAAAAGCCGGGCAGAATCTTGCTGGTGCCGGAGCTGATCAGCCATGATACCGAGCGGAGATTGGCCATTGCCGCAGGGAATACCGCCAGTCGTTTTGCCCAGGTGCTCAGCTTTACACGCCTTGCCCGTCGTGTGTGCGATCTGGTGGGCAATGGGGCGGAGGAATGTCTGGATAACGGTGGCCGGGTGGTGGCTATGGCCTCTGCAGCTCGTCAACTGTCCAGCCGGCTGAAGGCCTATGCCTCGGTGGAGACAAAACCGGAGTTTTTGACAGAACTGGTGGATGCGGTGGATGAATTCAAGCGCTGTTGCATTTCTGCCGAGGATTTAAAAGTTGCATCGACCCAGACCGATGGCAGCCTTGCGCAAAAGTTGGAGGAACTGTCCCTGCTTCTTCAAAGCTACGATGCTCTCTGCGCCCAAGGCAAGCGAGATCCCAGAGATCAGATGACCTGGGTTTTGGAGCAACTGGAGGAGATGGACTTTGCTCAAAATCATGTGTTGTATGTGGATGGTTTTCCGGATTTTACCCGGCAGCATATGGCTATTTTGGAGCATTTTATTCTGCACAGCCCGGAAGTTGTGGTGAGCTTGAATACGGATATGGTGGCTTCTTCTGATCCTGCTTTTGAAAAAGCGGGCGAGACAGCCAGGGAAA
Source organism: Faecousia sp. (assembly GCA_045638225.1). GTDB lineage: Bacteria > Bacillota > Clostridia > Oscillospirales > Oscillospiraceae > Faecousia. The sequence continues at coordinate 26,612 of JAZUAW010000076.1, forward strand.
TTTTGCAGATTGCTCGCAAAGCAGGCGTTGCGGTACATATCGAGAATTTGGAGGGGCGGCAGGATGTTTTGCGCCCTGTTCGCAACGGCCTCTTCCAAGGTAAACTGCAATACGAACCGGCACTGGCAGATCATCTGCACCTGGTCCTTGCCAATTCCCAGCATCAGGCCTGTGAGGCTGCGGCCCAGCGGATCATTGCCTTGACGCAGCAGGGTGAGCGCTACCGGGATATTGCCATCGTCTGTACCGATCTGGCGGCATTTACACCGGCGCTCCGTCTGGTGATGCGAAAATGCGGAATTCCGATCTACCTGTCCGGCACGGAGGATGTGGTACAATCGGGCACCATGTCCACGTTGTTCCACGGTTTGGATGCCGCGCTGGAAGGTTTTGAACAGCGCAGCGTGCTGCGCTATCTTCGCAGCGCCCTGTCGCCTTTGGAGCCGGAAATTTGTGACCGGGTGGAAAACTATGCCATCATTTGGGGTGTTTCTGGAAATCGCTGGCTGGAAAACTGGACTGCCCATCCCCAAGGCTTGGCCGGCGTTTGGAATTCCGGCTTTGAGGCTGAGCTTGCCGCGCTGAATGAAGCAAGACGCCATGCTATCGAACCGCTGCTGCGGCTGCGGGAGGGTATGCGTGAAGCGGAAAATTTGGGTCAGCAGGTGCAGGCCCTCTATGCCTTTTTAGAAGATATCGCCTTTGCCCAGCGGTTGGACGCCCTTGCCCGGGAAATGGATGTAGCAGGGGATAACCGCAGTGCCCAGATCCTGCAACAGCTGTGGGATATTCTCATGGGCGCGCTGGAGCAGCTTTACGATGTGCTGGGCAATACCGCCTGGGATAATGAGAATTTTGCCAGGTTGCTGAAATTGCTGCTGAGTCAGTACGATGTGGGCACCATACCACCGGTTCTGGACAGCGTGAGCGTGGGTGCTGTGGCGGCTATGCGTTGCCAGCAGACTAAGCATCTGATCCTGTTGGGCGCGGATGAAGGGGCACTTCCCGGCTACGGCGGCTCTAAGGGCCTGCTGACGGATCAGGAGCGTGTCGCCCTGCGTTCCATCGGCGTGCCGCTGACCGGCGGCGCTATGGACGGTCTGCAGGCTGAATTTGCAGAGATCTATGGCGTATTCTGCGGCGCCACAGAGAGCGTGATGGCCGTCAGCTGCGGCACACAGCCTTCCTTTGTATACCGCAGATTGGTTGCCATGGCAAACCGTGAGCAACAGGTGAACCATAGCAATACGGCGGCGCTGCGCTCTTGCCATGCCGCCGGCGCATATCTTGCTGCCTGGGGGGCAGCGGAGGAAGCCCGCCGGTTGGGCGTGGAGGATGCCTACCGGGAAACCATGCTGCGCAAGGGCTACGATCTTGGCGCCATCACACGGGAAAATGTTGCAAAACTCTATGGTAAAACCTTGAACCTTTCCGCATCGCAGATCGATCGGCAGGCGGAATGCCGCCTTTCCTATTTTCTCAAATACGGCCTGCGGGCCCAGGAGCGGAAAGAGGCCACAGTAGACCCTGCTGAATTTGGTACTTATGTTCACGCCGTGCTGGAACAGACAGCCCGTGACATAATGGCCCTTGGCGGTTTCCATAATGTGGATCTTGATACTACTATGTCCATTGCCCGGGAACACTCCCGGAATTATGCGGATGCGCGTTTTAGTGCTTTGGAAAGCCAGCGGGTGGAACATCTGTTCCGACGCAATATGCTGGAAATGGAAATGGTGGTGCAGGAGCTGTGGCAGGAACTGAGCCAGGCGGATTACGCCCCTGCTTGCTTCGAAATGAAATTCGGCATGGATGATGGTATGGAGGCCATTTCCATTCCCAATGATTCCATGGATGCCCGCCTGCGTGGCATGGTGGACCGGGTGGATATTTGGCAGCATGGAGGCAGTACATTCTTCCGTGTGGTGGACTACAAGACCGGTAAAAAGGACTTTGATTACTGCGATGTGTTCAATGGTGTAGGCCTGCAGATGCTGCTGTACCTGTTTGCTCTGGAAGAGCGGGGCGGTAATGTGCTGGGAGACAGAAGAGTCAGCGCCGGTGTGCAGTATTTTCCGGCCAGAGCACCTTTTGTCAGCGTGGACGGCGCTTTGACCGCGGAGGAAGCGGAACAAGAGCGGAAAAAGCTGTGGAAGCGCAGCGGTCTGCTGCTCAGCAATGAAGATTCTCTTGCCGCTATGGACCCCAGCGAGGGTCTGGACCGCCTCAGCTGTAAGCGGAAAAAAGACGGCACCATCAGCGGCGATTTGGCCGATGGTAGCCAGTTGGGAATGCTCAAGGACTATATGATGCGCTACCTCAGCGGCATGGTCGATGACATCGCATCGGGCAATGTGACCCCCAATCCTTATACCCGGGGCACCAGCCATGATGCCTGTGCATTCTGCCCCTATGGCAGCGTTTGCCATAAAGAAAGGGTGCCCGGGCGGCGCAATTATCAAAAAATGGAGGCCCAGCGCTTCTGGGAGGAAATCGGAAAGGAGGGAGCGGACCATGGCTGAAAAGCTGACCCCTGAACAAAAAGAGGCGGTGGTAAACCGTGGCGGCACGCTCCTTGTCTCTGCGGCGGCCGGCTCCGGCAAGACCAAAGTTCTGGTTGACCGATTGATGGGCTATCTGATGGATCCTGTTGACCCGGCCAATATCGACGATTTTCTCATGATCACCTATACCAAGGCAGCGGCAGCGGAGTTGCGTGGGAAGATTGCAGCCAAGCTTTCCGAGCACGTGGCGGCTGACCCTGCCAACAGCCACCTGCAGCGCCAGCTGCAGCGGCTGTATCTGACGAAGATCTCTACCGTCCATGCCTTCTGCGGCGATGTGCTGCGGGAATATGCCTATAAGCTGGATATCCCCGGCGATTTCCGGGTGGCGGATGAAAATGAGTGCCGTGAAATTCGGGAAACGGTATTGCAAAAGCTGCTCGATAGCGCTTATCAGCAAGGCAGTAAGGATTTTTTTGCTTTTGTGGACACCCAAGGATTGGGCCGTGATGACCGGCTGATCCCGGAGATCATCCAAAAGGTTTATGACAGCGCACGGTGTCACTTAGACCCCGCCGCATGGCTGGCCCACTGCGGCCGCTTGGTGGATACCACCGGCATCACCGATGCCAGCCAGACGCTTTACGGTAAATACTTAATGGAGAGGCTGTTTGATTGGCTGGATATGCAAATCGCTGCCATGAGCCGCAGCGCCGATCTGGCGCAGGATAGCCCTAAAGTCTACGAAAATCTGGCTGAAACTGTCTGCGGGCTGCAGCGGCTGCGATCAAGTGCTACTTGGGATGAGATTGTTCATCACAGGTCTGTGGATTTCGGCCGTCTCACATTCCCCAAAGCCTTTGACCCGGAGGTAAAAAAGCGGATCAAGGCCACACGGGATCTTTGTAAAAAGGGTCTTGAGAAGCAGACCCGACCCTTTGCCAATGACTCTGCTCAGATTTTGAAGGATCTTGCTGGTTCGGCTGAAACGGTGAAGGGCTTGATGGCTATGGTGGATGCCTTTGGCACGGCCTATGCCAAGGATAAGCGCAGCCGCAGGGTGCTGGATTTCGGCGATCTGGAGCACCATATGCTGGATCTGTTGCTAGGCAAGAATCGCAGCAGCGTCACAGCCGCGGCCCACGAGATCGGTGCCCCTTTCCGGGAACTGATGGTGGACGAATATCAGGACTCTAACGAGGTGCAGGATGCCATCTACGGCGCACTCACCCGGAAACGGCAAAATCTGTTCCTTGTCGGCGACGTGAAGCAATCTATTTACCAGTTCCGTCTGGCTGACCCCGGCATTTTCCTGGAAAAGTATTCGGCCTTCGCACCGGCGACCGAGGCGGAGGCAGGGCAGGGCAGAAAGGTGCTCCTCAGCCGCAACTTCCGTTCCTCAGGTGGTGTGCTTTCCGGCTGTAACGATGTGTTCAAGCTTTGTATGTGCCCGGAAGTAGGTGGACTGTACTACGGCCCGGAGGAAGCGCTCTATGAGGGCGTTCCCCATGTGCCTTTGGGTGAAGCGGAAACAGCACTTTACTGCGTAGATGTGCAGCAGGATACATACCCCGAGGAAGCTGCTTTTGTGACCGGTCATATCAGTAGGCTGTTGGATGGCACCCATTATGTCCGTGATGGGCAAACACTTCGGCCCATCGTACCGGAGGATATTGCTATTTTGCTCCGCTCTCCAGGTTCTGCCGGTGGCTATTTTATGCAGGCGCTGGATGCGGCAGGAATTCGCTATGCCACCGGCGGCGGTGTGGATCTGCTGCAAGCGGAAGAGGTTGCCACTTTGCGTTGTTTGCTGCAGGCCATCCAGAATCCGCTTCTCGATATTCCTTTGATCGCCGCCATGGCAAGCCCTGTGTTTGGCTTTACTGCAGATGATTTGGCGGCTATCCGCGGCGGCAATAAGCTGTGCAGTTTCTATGAAGCGTTGCTTGCCCATAATGGGGAGAAAAGCCTGGCTTTTGTCAAAACCCTTTCCGAATTTCGGCAGGTTCTGCGTCGGCATAGTCTGACGAGCCTGCTGGAGGAGATTTTTGTCCGAACGGGCATGGAGGGCGTCTATGCCGCCATGGAAGATGGTCAGCAGCGCCTTGCGCGGTTGGAGGAATTCTATCAGCTGGCAGCGGATATGGAAGCAGGCGGTACCCGGGATCTGGGCCGTTTTCTGGAGTATCTGGATGCCATGGAGGAAAAGGGTCTCATCACTGCGGGAGATCAGTCTGCACCCGGTTGTGTGACGATTATGAGCATCCACAAGTCCAAGGGCCTGGAATTTCCTGTGGTATTCCTGTGTGGCCTTGGCAGAGAGTTTAATACGGAAAGCCAGCGCAGCGCGGTGCTGTGCCATAAGGATATGGGTCTTGGCCTCAATGCGGTGGATACAGAAAACCGCTTGCGCTATCCTACCATTGCCAAGCGGGCCATCGCTGCCCGCATTGGCGAGGAAAGCATATCCGAAGAGCTGCGTGTGCTGTATGTGGCCATGACCCGTGCCAGAGATCGGCTGATTATGACCTATGCATCCAAACGTCTGCAGCAGGATCTTGCTCAAATCGTGCAGATGATAGATGCGGGTTCCCGGCAGCTTTTGATCCGGCAGGCTGTCTGCCCCGGTGATTGGGTGCTGCTGACGGCGCTGCACCGTACTGAGGCCGCTGAACTGTTCCGACTGGCAGGTAAACCTGCTGAAACGGTATCGGAAACCACGCCTTGGGATATCCGGGTGGTGCAAGCCCCAATTGCTACGGAAAAACAAGAAGCGGAACAGATAGAAAAAGCGCTGCCCGCTCCTATGTTGGACAATATCAGGCAGGGGCTTTCCTTCCGCTATGCCCATGTGGCTGCCACCGTGGCCCCCAGTAAGCAGACCGCGACTCAAAGAAAGGGCCGCATCAAGGATGCGGAAGCGGCAGAGGATACCCAGCAGCCAAAACAGATTCAGCGTCAGTGGCGCAAGCCGGGCTTTGTCCAGCGGCAGGCCGACGGTAAGGAATACGGCAATGCCATCCATGCTGCTATGCAGTATATCCGCTATGCCGCTTGTACCGATGAAGCGGCGGTTTCTGCTGAATTGGAGAGATTGGTGGCTGCACGCTATATTTCTGCCGAGCAGGGGAGCATGATCGCTCCCAGTAAGCTGGCGGCATTTTTTGCATCCGATCTGGGTGGAAAACTCATGCAGGGCAATGTGGTTCGGGAGTTTAAGTTCTCCATTTTGGAGGATGGCGCAGCCTATGCCCCGGATCTGGCAGGAGAAGAGATCCTGCTGCAGGGCGTGGTGGACTGTGCCCTTATTGAAGATGACGGCATCACCGTGGTGGATTTTAAGACCGACTATGTGAATGAGGTGACGTTGCCTGATGTGGTGGAACGTTACTGCCTACAGGTGGCGGCCTATGCACAGGCCATGGAGCGGATCTACGAAAAACCCGTCAAACAGGCACTTCTGTATTTCTTCCACATGGACCGATTTGTTGCACTATAAATGGATTGGGCGCACCCCATTGGGTGCGCCCAAATTTCGTTAGCGGCAGTTCTCGGTGCGGTTCTGGTTCTCGTTCTTGTTCTGATTCTGATTCTGGCTGCGGTTCTGGTTCTGGTTCTGATTCTGGTTCTGATTCTGATTCTGGTTCTGATTCTTGTTATTCATTTTCATTTTCCTCCAATATGGTAGTGCGGTTATGCCGCTTGGGCTAGTATGCCCTGAATGTTAAGCTTTATCCTTCGCTTTGAAGAGAAAACTGGCAATCAACCCCGCGACGATGGCGGCGGTAATCCCGCCTGCTGTGGCTTTCAAACCACCGGTGAGCAGGCCGAGAAAGCCGTCTTCCTGCACTGCTTCTTTTACACCTTTGGCGATATTATAGCCAAAGCCCGTCAGCGGCACCGTTGCGCCCGCACCGGCAAATTTTGCCAGCGGTTCATATACGCCGATGGCACCCAGTAATACGCCTATTACCACATAACTGACCAGGATCCGGGCAGGTGTCAGTTTGGTCTTGTCGATGAGGATCTGTCCGATCATGCAAAGCAGACCACCAACTAAAAATGCTTTCAAATAATCCATATCAGTTTCCTCCGGTAATCGATACAGCGTGACAAATGCCTGGAATTGGTAAGCCTTGCTGGGTAGAAGTAGGGGATAATAGTGCCCCAGTGCCGCAGAATAAGATTCGTTTTTTGCTGCCTTTGGCCAGCAGATCCAGCAAATACCCGCACAATGTCACGGCACTGCATCCGCAGCCGGAGCCGCCGGAATGCACATCTTGCTTGCTGCTGTCAAAGATCATGGTGCCGCAATCCGTCAGCTTACCACCTAAATTCAACCCATCCCGGCGTGCCAACTCCAACAGAATTGTCTTACCATGTTGCCCAAGATCGCCGGTGATGATCAAATCAAAGTCGTCCGCGGTGCGGTCTAAATCCTGCATATGGGCCTTGATGGTGGCTAGAGCAGCCGGTGCCATAGCCGCACCCATATTTGCCGCATCTGTAATCCCCATTTCCGTCACTGTTCCACAGGTGGCGCTGTCGATTACCGGGCCTGTGCCTTTTGCGCATACTAACGCAGCACCGGCACCTGTTACGGTCCATTGGGCTGTCGGTGTCCGCTGTCCTCCATAACCCAAGGGAAAGCGGTACTGTCGCTCGGAACTGGCAAAATGGGAACTGGTCAGGGCAACCACCTGATCGCTGTAGCCACCGTCTACGGTCATAGCAGCCATCAGCAGGCTTTGAGCCATGGTCGAGCAAGCGCCATATAGTCCAAGGTGGGGGATGCCGGTCTTGTTCAAACTGAAGGATGAGCCGATGCACTGATTCAGCAGATCTCCGGAATATACCAGCGAAAAATCACTTTTTGTCATGCCTGCTTTTTGGGCAAGCTGCTCCAGAGCCAGCTGCTGCAGACGTTTTTCCGCCTGTTCCCATGTTTTTTCTCCGAAATAGGTGTCCTGACTGGTTAGATCAAAGTGCTTTGCCAGTGGACCTTCTGATTCCTTTTTGCCGACCACCGCAGCCCACGCAGTGATCACCGGCTCGGTTGGCAGCACAAAACTTTGCCTGCCTCGTTTGTTACTTTTGTTCATGGCATACCTCCGTTTTTGCTTTAGTATGCCCCAAATGAGAGGAAATTTACAAATTTTTGTTTATGGTGCTGCCGTGGGTGGAACTTGTCGCCCCGGCAGGAACGCCAGCGGCGCATAACAGCAAGATAAATCCCAATTAGACGAAAAAGCCGCCATGCGCATGCATGGCGGCAGTTAGTATTTACTTAATCGGTCAGCACCCGGCAGGCGCCATAATAATGGCTGGACCAGTAGGAATTGCTGAGTTTGGAGGTCATCACGCCATCGCTGGAGGCGTGGATGAACTGCCCATCACCGATATAGATACCTACATGGGAAAGGCCGGTGGTGTATGTATTCTGGAAAAATACCAGATCACCGGGCTGCAGCTGGCTCTTGGAAATGGGTGTGCCGGCTTCATACTGCTTGCGGCAGGTACGGCCAATGGTGATTCCGTGCTTTCCCAATACATATTGCACAAGGCCGGAGCAATCGAAACCGCTCATGCTCTCGCCGCCCCACTGATAGGGGACACCCAGGCAGGTCTTTGCGGTGGCTACGATGGCACTACGCATGTTGGTCGCCTGAGGCGGCTTGGTACCAAGGTAGTTTTCGCTGGCTTTAAAGTTATCAATGGTAACCTTGGGGCCGATGCGAACACCGTGGGTAAAGAATACAGGATTTTTGTCAGATTCCCGGTTTTCATAAGGGATCTCTGTCAGATCCAGATAATCGCTGCGGATGTAGCAGATCTGATCTTTCCAGATGACCTTGTACCACTGCTTGTTGATGCCGATGATATAAGCAAGGTCGCCGGGCATGCTCTTTCCGATGGATTTGTAGGAAGTGCTGGGACCTTTACGCATATTGACATAGGTACCATTGACCCGGCCGTAGCCCAGCTCAACATTTTCCACGGTCACAACTTCCAAATAGTCCTTGTGCATATAGCCTTCCTGCAGGTTATAGAGCACATGGTACCAATCGCCGGTCTTACCCAGCGTCACTACCACTTCATTGCGGTAGGCGTAGTCTAAAGTCTTACTGCTTGTGGAGGGCTTTTCTCTCAGCCGCAGGGAGCTGGCGGTGACAAAAGCCACTCCGGTTTTTTTACCACCGGGATCGGCGGCAAAAGCGCTAATGGTCAAAATGGAGCTGAACAAGAGTACGGCCAGCATCATCGACACAAAACGTCTGGTGAATTTCATTGGTTTTCCTCCGTTTAGATAGGGAACGATCTTACTTGCCTGCCAGTGCCCGCTCCAGCCAGATATTGCCAAGATCCAGCGCGGTATACAGGCCGTCCTTTTCACTCTTCTTTACGATGCGATCCCGGCTCTTGGCGTTGGGATCGGTCAGCTGCAGCTGAATGGATACCTTGCTGGCCACCTCTTCGGTGCCAACTTTCTTGGTCTCCAGAATCTGCAGCATGATGATGTGAGAATCGGCCATGGAACCGTAATAGATCAGGTTGTCCTTACGCATCAGCGGGTGGCCTTTGTACTGAAGAACAGCATTCTCCTGTGCCATATGAATTACCTCCTCTTGAAAGATTGTGACGGAATTGTAACACAAAACCAAAATTATGTCAACTCAATTGACACAATTGGCAACATTTACCAAAACAGGGGACCTTTGCGCAGACAAAGGCCCCCTGCCATTTGCTTATTTCTCAAACAGATAGTTTTTCACCAATTCCTGCAGCAGCTCGTCCCGATCGATCTTGCAGATCAGGGCACGGGCGTTGTGGTGGTTGGTGATGTAGGTGGGATCTTCGGTCAGCAGATAGCCCACGATCTGGTTGATGGGATTGTATCCCTTTTCGCTGAGGGAGTCAAACACGCAGCGAAGGATCACACGCATATTTTCCTTATCGTCGCCGGGGACAGTAAATTTAATGGTATTTCCGTTCATAGTGTCAACCTCCTTCAAACTAATAGAATCATTATAACCGCAAATTAGGCGGCTGTAAAGACCCAGAATTGGATTTTTTAAGCAAGCTGTGAATTATCTGAGGATAGCGCCACACTTTTCCTTCAGGGCAGCCAGCACCTTGCTCATCACACCGTCGGAATCGGTGTCGGTCAGGGTGCGGTCATCAGCACGAAGCTCCAGAGAGAAAGCCAGACTCTTCTTGCCTTCGCCGATGTTGGCGCCGCGGTAGATGTCAAACAGCTTTACATTCCGCAGCAGCTTGCCGCCGGCGGCGGTGATCACTTCCTCCACCTGACCAACTGTGACGGTCTCATCGCAAACGAAGGACAGGTCACGGGTTACGCTGGGATACTTGGGCAGGGGAGTATAGGTCACATCGGGCAGCAGCAGATCCAGAACCTTGGTAAAATTGATCTCAGCGCAGTAGACCTCGCAATCCAGGTCGTAGTTCTGCGCAACCAGGGGATGCACCTGACCCAGGAAGCCAACATCCACACCGTCAATGGTGACCTTGGCGCAGCGGCCGGGATGGTAGCTGGGATTATTGGAAACAGCGGTGTAGCTGGCCTTCTTGGTCCGCAGGGCTGCGAATACAGCTTCCAGCTCGCCCTTCAAGGTGAAGAAGCTGATATTGGGGCCGTAGGTACCCAGAACCAGCATCTTGGGCTCTTCGGGCAGGAGCTGGCCCTCCACGGGCAGGTAGATCTTTGCCAGCTCATAGAGCTTGACGGACTTGTTGTGGTAATTGCTGTTGCGGCCCAGGATCTCCAGCATGGAGGGCAGGGCGATGGTGCGCATGATGGAAGTATCTTCGCCCAGAGGATTCTTGATCTTCAGCACATTGCGCAGGGGAGACTCGGCTGCAATGCGAATGTTGTCAAAAATAGTGGGGGAGACGAAGGAGTAGGTGATGATCTCGCTGTAGCCCATGGCGCGGCACTGGGCGCCTGCCTTGTTTTCCAGCAGCATTTCCTTGCTGTAGCCGCCCTGGGTGGAGGTCTTGAAGGAAGTGGTGGGAATTTCGTTGTAGCCATAGATACGGCCAACTTCTTCAGCGATATCCGCCATCAGGTTCAGGTCGGGGCGGAAGGAGGGCACATGGATGGTGCGGCCTTCCACGGGAATCTCCACACGATTCAGATACGTAACCATAGCCTCCTCGGAGATGTTGGTACCCAGCAGCTTGTTGATCTTCTCGGGCTCCAGCTCCAGCGTACGGGGCTGGGGAACATAGTTGATGATGTCGACGATGCCGTCCAGCACATCGCCGGCACCCAGCAGCTCTACCAGTTCGCAGGCGCGCTGCACCGCGGGCATGGTCATCATGGGGTCCAGCTTCTTCTCGAACTTGCCGGAGGCTTCGGTACGCATACCCAGGGACAGTGCGGTCTGGCGGATGGAAGTGCCGTCAAAGTTGGCGGACTCAAAGACCACCATGGTGGTGTCGTCCATAATTTCGGAATTTTCGCCGCCCATAATACCGGCCAGGCCGATGGCCCGCTGCTCATCGGCGATCACCAGCATGCCGGGCTTCAGGTTGCGCTGGATGCCGTCCAGCGTGGTCAGCACTTCGCCTTCTTCTGCCTCACGGACAACGATCTTGCCGGAGGAAACATAGCGGTAGTCAAAAGCGTGCATGGGCTGGCCGTACTCCAGCATCACATAGTTGGTGATGTCAACAATGTTGTTGATGGGGCGCACGCCGTTGGCGCGCAGACGATCCCGCAGCCACTTAGGGGAGGGTGCGATCTTCACATTGGCAACCATACGGGAAGTGTAGCGGTTGCACAGCTTTTCGGCAGGCACTTCCACATCCAAATGCTCATAGATGGAGCCGGCCTCGCTACCCTTTACCACAGGCTCGTGGTGACGCATGGGCTTGTCGAAAGCGGCGGCAGCCTCACGGGCCAGACCGATGATGCTGTAGCAGTCGGGGCGGTTGTTGGTGATCTCAAATTCCACAACGGTGTCGTCATTGCCGATGACCTCGTTGATATCCTGACCGATGTGGCACTCCTCTTCCAGAATGAAAATGCCGTCTTCGATGGCGTAGGGGAAATCGTTCTTGCTGAGGCCCAGTTCTTCCAGACCACAGAGCATGCCGTTGGACACTTCGCCGCGCAGCTTGCCCTTAGTGATGTGCACACCGCCGGGCAGCCAGGAATTGTGCTTGGCAACAGGCACCAGATCGCCCTGCTTCACATTCTGGGCACCGGTAACGATCTGCAGGGGGGCTTCCTCGCCCACATCGATCTGGCATACCCACATGTGGTCGGAATTTTGGTGGCGGACGATCTCCAGCACCTTGCCGACAACAACATTGTTGATCTGGGCATCCAGACGCTCATAGGTTTCTACCTTCTGACCGGCAACGGTCAGCACTTCCACAAATTCCTTATCGGAAACATGGGACAGATCAACAAATTCCTCATGGAGCCATTTTCTGTTCAGTTTCATCGCAAAATACCTCCTTAGAACTGGTTCAGGAACCGCACATCGTTATCGAAGATCAGACGCAGGTCGTTGATCTTCAGGCGGCCCATAGCGGTACGCTCCAGGCCCATGCCGAAAGCGAAACCGGAATACTTTTCGGGGTCAATGCCGCAGTTGCGCAGCACCTCGGGATGCACCATGCCGGCGCCCAGCAGTTCGATCCAGCCCTCGCCGTGGCAGGTGGAGCAGACATTGCCGTCCACTTCGCCGGTGCCGTGGCACTTGTGGCACTGCATATCCATTTCGCAGGAAGGCTCGGTGAAGGGGAAGTGATGGGGACGGAAACGGACGGAGGCATCGTGGCCGTAGATCTTGTTCATGATGGTGATCAGCGCGCCCTTCAGGTCGCCCATGGTGATGTCCTCAGCAACCACCAGACCCTCGATCTGATGGAACATGGGGCTATGGGTGGCATCGGCCTCATCCTTACGGAACACACGGCCGGGAGCCAGCATGCACAGCGGGGGCTTGTGGGTCTCCATGAAGCGGATCTGCATGGAGCTGGTCTGAGTACGCAGCAGCACGGAATCCTCGTCGTTGAAATAGAAGGTGTCGCTGCGGTCACGGGAAGGATGGCCTTCCTCGATGTTCAGGCGGGTGAAGTTGTAGCTTGCCAGCTCCACTTCGGGGCCGTCCACAACGGTGTAGCCCATGCCCACAAAAATGTCCTTGATCTCCTGCAGCACCTGGTTCATGGGGTGCTGATGGCCCAGCTGTACAGCCTCGCCGGGAATGGTAACATCGATGGTCTCGCTAGCCAGCTTAGCTTCCAGCACCTTGGCACCGATGGATGCCTTGGCCTCTTCCAGCTTCTGTTCCAGCTCGGCACGGACGGTGTTGGCCAGGGCGCCCATGACGGGACGCTCCTCAGCGGACAGCTTGCCCATCATCTTCAGAACGGCGGTCAGCTCGCCCTTCTTGCCCAGATATTTGACGCGCAGCTCCTCCAGCGCAGCAGGGGAGTCGGCGTTTTCCAGCGCAGCCAAAGCCTGCAGCCGGATGTTTTCCAGTTGTTGTTTCATTGTATTTCCTCCTAAAAAGGCTATTTAAAAATAAAAAATCCTTCCATCCCACAAACTCGGGACGAAAGGCATTCCTTCCGCGGTACCACCCACGATTCGCCGAAAATCGGCGCACTTAAAAGCGCTAACACGCTCGCAACCTGTAACGGAGTTACCCGGCGTACTCTACTGTCAGTTCAAGACGCAGCTCCTGGGAGAAGGCCCGCATATCGCACCCCAGGCGGCTTTCACCATCCCGCCCTCGCTAAGGAAGCGCTTCCGATATCGGACAGCCCATTCATCGCTTTTTTGTATATCAAGCGAATAATAACACATAAAAATAGAAATTGCAACCCCTTTCCTGCAATAAATTGCTGTTTATCGCGCAGTTTCAAAACTTGTGTCATTCCGAGCCAGTGCGCCACATCTCGCGCTAAGAGCCGCCGCTTTGCGGCGGTTGCGCTCGAAACGCGCCTGCGGGCGCAGTGGCGTGGGAATCCCCCGGTTAGACAGGAAATGTTACGAAAAATGCCCGGAAATCCTAGGGGATTGCCACACCAGCCTGCGGGCTGGTTCGCAATGACAGTTCTGTCGGACCGATAAACGAAAATTTGAAATACTCGTACTTGACGGGGCAGGGGGATTCATGTTATGATATAAGAACAAACTTTCAATAATTGCGAGGTGTCCTATGTATCAACCCCTTGCTGATCTTTTGCGGCCCACCACCTTGGACGAGGTCTATGGACAAGAACATATTTTGGGACAGGGCGCCATTCTGCGACGGCTCATCGACTCCGGCAATATTCCCAACATGGTCTTCTACGGCCCCAGTGGAACCGGCAAGACCACCGTTGCCAACATCATAGCCCAGCAGACCAAACGCACCCTCTATAAGCTGAACGCCACCACCGCCTCCACAGCGGATATCAAGCAGATCGTGGCGGAACTGGATACATTCATGGCTCCCAACGGCATTTTGCTGTACTTAGATGAGATTCAGTCTTTCAACAAGAAACAGCAGCAGAGCTTGCTGGAGCATATTGAAAACGGTAAGATCACCCTCATCGCCTCTACTACGGAGAACCCCTATTTCTATGTGTTCAACGCCATTCTCAGCCGCAGTACGATTTTCGAGTTCAAACAGATCGACGCGTCTGCCGCCCTCAAGGCTGTCCGCCGCGCGGTCAGCTTTATGGAGCAACGCACAGCCCTGACCGCCATTGCGGAGGAAGGGGCGCTGGAATATATCGCAGGTGCTTGCGGCGGCGATATTCGCAAGGCCATGAACGCAGTGGAGGTGCTGTTCTCTGCCGGTATCCCGGTGGATGGCAAGCTGAATCTGACACTTGCCGATGCCAAGGCAGTTTCGCAGAAGAGTGCACTCCGGGCTGACCGGGACGGTGACAATTATTACGATCTGCTGTCTTCCCTGCAAAAGTCCATCCGTGGCTCCGACCCGGACGCGGCCTGCCATTATCTGGCACGGCTCCTGGAGGCGGGACAGCTGCAGTCTGCTTGCCGCCGGCTGATGGTGATCGCGGCGGAGGATGTGGGTCTTGCCTATCCCGTGATCATTCCCATCGTCAATGCTGCCGTAGATATGGCCTTGAAGCTGGGCATGCCGGAAGCACGCATTCCTCTTGGCGATGTGGCTGTGCTGATGGCAACTTCGCCCAAATCCAATTCCGGGCATGTGGCACTGGATGCAGCGCTGGAGGATGTGCGCAAGGGTCGCGGCGGCGACTTCCCACGGCAACTGCAGAATATGCACGCTGATACTTTCACCCAGGAGCGGGAACAGGGGTATCTTTATCCCCATAATTATCCCAACCATTGGGTACGCCAGCAGTACTTACCAGACGATCTGGTGGGTACAAAATACTATGAATACGGCCTCAATAAGGTAGAGCAGGCCGCCAAGCAGTATTGGGATACCATTAAGAAGTGAGGAGTTGTCTATGGACATTCGTCTCAATGATATTCTGATTATGAAAAAGGCCCATCCCTGTGGCTCGGACAAGTGGCTCGTGCTGCGTACCGGTGCGGATTTCCGCCTGCGCTGCTGCGGCTGTGGTCATGAAGTGATGACACCCCGCTTCAAAGCGGAGAAAAATATCCGCGCCGTCCAACGCCCTGAAGCCGCTTCAGAAAAATAAGGTAAAACCTTGTCTTCCTGCGCAATCGCTGTGCGCGAAGGTCCCGGTTCTCTAACTGTTGACAAAACGAGACGGATTCCTCGACTTCGCTCTGGATGACATAAGAGGAAACATTTCAACACAATAAACGGCAACTGTGATCAACGGTTGCCGTTTTTTTATACCATCCGTTGGATGCTGGCGGAAGAAAGCCTGCGCTCCCCAGCCCAAAGCGACCAACTTTTCAAGGCCCAGCCGATATACTTGTACCATCATTCTTGCTATGGAGGTGGCGGTGTGGAATTGTATGTGGACATTGTATTCCTGCTGAATGTTTTGGTGGATATGCTGCTGCTTGTGGGCACCAATCGGCTCTGTGGACACGGTGCCGGGCTGAAGCGGGCCTTGCCTGCCGCTTTGCTTGGCGGGGTGTACGCTGTGGCCTGCATACTGCCGGGGTTTGCCTTTTTGGGAAATATCCTGTGGCGCATCGTGTGTCTGGGGCTCATGAGCGCGGTGGCCTTCGGCGTATCCGAAAGCAGTCTGCGGCGGGGCATTCTGTTTGTGCTGCTGAGCATGGCGCTGGGCGGCATTGCGCTGGTGCTGGGGCAGGGTGGCTTCTGGGCCTTGGTGCTGTCTGCCGGGTGCTTATGCGTCATGTGCGTGCTGGGCTTTCGCGGCAGAGTCACAAATCAGCGCTATGTGCCGGTGACAATCACCTTTGGGGGAAACACGGTGCAGCTGACGGCGCTGGTGGATACTGGCAATACCCTCCGCGATCCCATATCCGGCCGACCTGTACTGGTGGTGGAGGAAGCGGCGGCACGCAAGCTCTGTCCTTTGTCATCCGCACAGCTGGCCCATCCCATCGAGACCATGGCGGCGGCAAAGCTGCCGGGTTTGAGGCTGATTCCCTACAGGGCGGTGGGTAGTGCGGCCGGCATGCTGCTGGGGATACGGCCGGACCGTGTGCAGGTGGATGGGAAAGAAGAAGCTTATATCGTAGCCTTTGCGCCCCAAAGTCTGGGGCAGGGGCAGTATCAGGCGTTGGCGGGAGGCGCACTATGAAAGAACGGTTCATGGATATTTTGGTCTGGCTGGGACTGGCCAGTCGGGAGAGCATTTTTTACATTGGCGGCAGCGATGTTTTGCCGCCGCCGCTGAAGGGGCAGGAGGAACAGGAGACACTGGCTGCATTGGAAGCAGGGGAGGAGGCGGCCAAACAGCGCCTCATCGAACATAATCTGCGGCTGGTGGTATATATTTCCCGGCGGTTTGAAAATACCGGTGTAAATTTGGAAGATCTGATCTCCATCGGTACCATCGGGCTTATCAAGGGCATCAGCACCTACCGCCGGGACAAGAATATCAAGCTGGCAACCTACGCATCCCGCTGCATCGAGAACGAAATTCTGATGCACATCCGTAAAATTGCCTGTCAAAAGGCGGAGATTTCGCTGGATGAGCCTATCAATATGGACTACGACGGCAACGAGTTGCTGCTCTCCGATATCCTGGGCACGGATGAAAATATCGTTACGGGAAGACTGGAAGATGATGTGGACTTGCACTTGCTGCGCGTATCTTTGCAGGAACTGCCGCCAAGAGAACGGGAGATTATCCAGATGCGCTACGGTCTCGGGGGCTTTCAAGAACTGACACAAAAGGAAGTGGCCCAAAAGCTGGGCATCTCCCAATCCTATATTTCCCGTCTGGAAAAACGGATCATGCAGCGATTGAAAAAGGAAATGCTGCGATTGACGGGTTGTGCTTGACTTTTTTTCATATGCTGTATATAATCGGTATGAATATTTATCGATATAAATATATACCGATTAGGAAGTGGAAAATATGCAGCAAAAAGAGATATCCAAGTCCGTACTCAAGCGCCTGCCCGTGTATTTGACCTATTTAAAAGGCCTCGACGAGGAAACCAGCCCCTACATTTCTGCCACAGCTGTGGCCACTGCCCTTGGCTTGGGTGAGGTGCAGGTAAGAAAAGACCTGGCCTCTGTTTCCGACGGTGGAAAACCTAAGGTGGGCTATCTGCGAGAAAAACTGATCGACGATATTGAACAGTTTCTGGGCTATGATAACAATACTGACGCGGTGCTGATCGGCGCGGGCAAGCTGGGACAGGCGCTCTGCGATTATACTGGCTTTGCGGCCTACGGCCTGAACATTTTGGCAGCTTTTGACGCAGAGCCTTCTGCCGCGGAGACAGACAGCGGCAAGCCAATCTTGCATATGTGCAAGTTGGGTTCATTCTGCCGGGCCAATAAGGTGCGCATGGGCATCATTACCGTGCCTGCGGCCCATGCCCAGCAGGTCTGTGATGAACTGATCGCCTGCGGTATCCGGGCTATCTGGAATTTTGCCCCGGTGCATCTGGAAGTGCCTGAGCATATTTTGGTTCAGAACGAAGATATGGCTACCTCTCTTGCGGTGCTGAGTATGCACCTGCAAGCCCAAAGAAAAGAGAAAAAATAAGGAGAAACACTATGAACTACAGAGTATTGGGCAAGACCGGTCTGAAGATCTCCACCCTTGGCTTTGGCGGCATTCCCATCCAGCGTATCAATGAAGCGGGCACAAAGGAACTGATGCACAAGCTGCTGGACGCCGGCGTGAACTATATCGATAGCGCCCGTGGCTATACCGTCAGCGAAGAATATCTGGGCTACGGTCTGGAGGGTATCCGTCAGCATTTCATTCTGGCCACCAAGTCCATGGCCCGGGATAAAGAAGGCATGGCTAAGGATATCGATATCAGTCTGAAAAATTTCCGCACCGATTACATTGACCTCTACCAGTTCCATAATCCCAATATGGCCCAGCTGGAGCAGATTCTGGCTCCCGGCGGTGCTATGGAAGCCATGCTGGAAGCCAAGGCTGCCGGTAAGATCGGCCATATTGGCATTACCCTCCACTCTCTGGATGTGTTTGAGAAAGTGGTAGAGTATGATTGGGTGGAGACGGTTATGTTCCCTTATAACATTGTGGAGACCCAAGGCGAAGCCATGATTGCCAAGTGCGCCGAAAAGAATATCGGCTTTATCGTGATGAAGCCTCTGGCAGGCGGCGCCATCGACGATGCCACACTGGCTATGCGCTTTGTTTGTGCCAATCCTCATGTGTCCGTGGTGATCCCCGGCATGGCAGAGGAGAAGGAGCTGAACCAGAACCTGGCTGCTACTGAAGACGAGAGCCCTCTGACGGCTGAGGAACTGGCTGCTATGGAGAAGATGCGTGCCGAACTGGGCAACAATTTCTGCCGCCGCTGCAATTACTGCCAGCCTTGTACAGCGGGTATCAACATCTCCGGCATTTTCACCTTTGAGGCCTACTATAACCGCTATGGCCTGCAGGATTGGGCGGCCGGCCGCTATATGGCGCTGCCCAAGTACGCATCCGACTGTGTCGATTGTGGTCTGTGCGAGGAGCGCTGCCCCTACCACCTGCCTATCCGTCAGATGCTGAGAAAAGCCGCCGAGGCCTTCGGAAAATAAAAAGCGGAGCCGCACAATTCGTGCGGCTCCTTTGCTTTATCAATCTTCTTCCAATTGCTTTTCTTCTTCTCGAATGCGTTCCAAGGTGGCCTTGATTCTTCTGCCGTCATAACCGTTTGCCACAGCCAAACGGTAATATTGCTTGTAGCCATCCTCGTCGCCCAGCAAACCGCAACAGATTGACGCTGCGCTCAGTGCCTGGGGCATATTGTTGTCGACCTCGATGGCTTTTTTGGCATATTCCAGCGCCTGATCGTACATTGCCTGGCGGAAATAGGTGGCTGATAAATTATTGTAGGCGAAGGCGTTCTTAGGATCCACAGCAATCGCCTGCTTGTAGCTTTCTTCTGCTGCCTCCACATTGCCAATACGCTGGTAGCACAGACCCATATTGGAATACAGGGAAGAGTTGGGCTGGATGGCGATGGCTGCTTTGTAGAGCGCAATAGACTGGTCGTACAGACCCATATCGTCATGGCACAGAGCCATAAACACGGTCACAGCACGAATATCTGCGGTGTGGCGGCATTCTTTGCGCAGCTTTTCAAGCTTTGCCAAAGCGGCCGCAGGCTTGTTACAGTTGTATTGATGGATAGCGTTGTAGAAAGCCTTCTCCAGCTTGGCATCGCCTGCAAAAGCGCCCTGAATGTGCTCAGCATAGGCTTTCTGATACAGGACTTTTTTGTTACTGACAGTTCGGCGGGGTGATTTGAACATACCGATCAATGCAGCGGCAATGATCAGGCCGCCCCGGATCAAATTGGAGGTCTCCAGATTTTTCGTCACAAGTCCCTGATAAGCCAGCAGACCTGCCGCGGCGAGGATCACAAGGCCGTAAAGAATGTACTTGAGTGCTTTCATAAGCTTCTCCTTTGAAAAAGTGCCGCTGGTTTTACACAGCGGCACCATATGTGTTTATTTTGCGGGCTTGAAGCTGTCCTTCAGGCTGACGGAACGGTTGAATACCAGATGTTCGGGGCTGGAGTCCTTGCTGTCGGGGGTGAAATAGCCCTGGCGCATGAACTGGTAGCTCTCGCCGGCCTTGGCGTTTACCAGAGCAGCTTCCACCTTGCAGCCGGTCAGCACCTGCAGGGAATCGGGATTCAGGCAGGCCAGGAAATCCTTGCCGGCGGCATCGGGATCGGCATCGTTGAACAGATTGTCGTACTGACGGACCTCGGCATCCACAGCGGTCTCGGCATCCACCCAGTGGATGGTAGCGCCCTTGACCTTGCGGCCATCGGCGGGGTTGCCGCCCTTGCTTTCGGGATCATAGGTAGCCAGCACTTCGATGACTTTGCCGTTTTCGTCGGTGACGCAACCGGTGCAGGTGATCAGATATGCACCCTTCAGGCGGCACTCAGGTCCATTGGGGAACAGGCGCTTGTACTTCGGAATGGGCTCAGCCAGGAAGTCATCAGCCTCGATCCACAGGTTGCGGGAGAAGGTGACAGTGCGGTTGCCTGCATCGGGATCATTGGGGTTGTTCTCAACCTCAAATACCTCGCTCTGACCCTCGGGATAGTTGGTGACGGTCAGCTTGATGGGATCCAGAACTGCCATGACACGCTCGGCCTTCTCGTTCAGATCCTCACGCAGGCAATGCTCCAGGAAAGCGTACTCGATGGTGTTGGGACTCTTGGCAACGCCCACGCGGTCGCAGAAATTGCGGATGGAGGTGGGGGTGTAGCCACGGCGGCGCAGACCGCACAGAGTGGGCATACGGGGATCATCCCAGCCGGACACATAGCCGTTCTCCACCAATGCTCTCAGCTTACGCTTAGAAAGCACGGTGTGGTGGATGCCCAGACGGGCGAACTCAACCTGAGGGGGAGTGTGGGGCACGGAAACATTCTCCACCACCCAGTTGTACAGGGGACGATGGTTCTCAAACTCCAGAGAGCACAGAGAGTGGGTGATACCCTCCAGGGCGTCCTGAATGGGGTGAGCAAAGTCGTACATGGGGTAGATGCACCACTTGTCACCCTGGCGGTGATGGTGCATATGACGGATGCGGTAGATGACGGGGTCACGCATATTGAAGTTGCCGCTGGCCAGATCGATCTTGGCGCGAAGGGTATACTTGTTGTCCTCAAATTCGCCGGCACGCATACGGGCGAACAGATCCAGGCTCTCCTCCATGGGACGGTCACGCCAGGGGGAAGTAGCGGGGGTGTTCAGGTCGCCGCGGCATTCCTTGGCCTGCTCGGGAGTCAGCTCGCAGACATAGGCCAGACCCTTCTTGATCAGCTCCACGGCATACTCGTAGTCCTTCTCGAAGTAGTCGGAACCGTAGAAGAAACGGTCGCCCCAGTCAAAGCCCAGCCAGTGGATGTCTTCCTTGATGGCTTCCACGAACTCCACATCTTCCTTGGTGGGGTTGGTGTCGTCCATACGCAGGTTGCACAGACCATTGTACTTCTCGGCGGTGCCGAAGTCGATGATCAGGGCCTTGCAGTGGCCGATGTGCAGATAGCCGTTGGGCTCAGGAGGGAAACGGGTGTGGACGGTCTGACCGGCATAGCGGCCGCCCTCGGCGATGTCCTCGTCGATAAAGGCGTGGATGAAATTCTTGCTTTCGGTGATTTCAGCCATATTATCTAACCTCTCTTTGGGTAAAATTCCAATA
The DNA here is from genome assembly GCA_045638225.1 of Faecousia sp. Lineage (GTDB taxonomy): Bacteria > Bacillota > Clostridia > Oscillospirales > Oscillospiraceae > Faecousia. The sequence goes on from JAZUAW010000076.1 coordinate 47,902, forward strand.
ATAAATCATTATAACCCATATCTTGCGATTTTGCAACCGAAAATGCCGCCGAAATGCAAATTTCTGGAAATAGGGAATGTGTGGAAAATGCACAGAAAACCCCGCCGGTGAGAGTCCCGGCGGGGGAGTGTGGTTAGATCATGGCGTTCGTTTTCTTTTTTCTTACGATGAGGAATGCTGTCGCACCGGCAATGACACAAACACCGCCGCAAATGCCCACGGTGAGCCATGGGAAATTTGCGTCATCAGTATTTTCCTGCGTTGTGGGGAACGGCGCATTGGGATCAAAATTCGGTGAGCCTATTTTGTATGGGGAGAGATCAATATCAAAACTGCTTTTTTCCTGTTCACCGATAATTGGCGCTTCTTCCATCGGAATATCCCCCAAGGAGTGAAATGCATTTTTAATCGTTTTCATCAATTCGAGGAAATTCTCCAATGATAAAAGATATTCTCCTGCAAATTCATCTTCGAATACGTCCAATCTGCCGGGCTGGTCTGTTCCTTCATATATAAAACATACATACTCTCCGAGATTGGTTTTGTAATAGACTGCTCTACCATAGCCAAATGCAAGATAAAATGTGTTTTCTACAATGATATCCGTGGAAACCTCCTTGATAATGGATGCGGGTTTGCCGCTGAAATGATAATCCATTATTTCCCAGGCCCAATTGCCTGCGTCTACAGCCAAATCCTCAAGAACACCGTTGGAGTATTGGTATATTGTTGTGGCTCCATCTGTTGCATTTCTTGTGACAAAGAGACTGTGAATATTGAGCGCATCAGCGTGATTGAGAACATCATCAATATTGCTGTATTTGGTGAATGGATCGGAAAAATCGTTGCACCTGTACACGCGAATTACTGTTTCATCTGCCGATATAGGGAGCGAAGACAGCGATTCCTCGGAAATGAATAAAGAATCCTCAGCCTTTTCTTTGTCATCGGCATTGACGGGTAATATGGTGGACAAAAGCATAAGTATTAAGCAAATAAAAATATATACTCTTTTCATGATGAACATCCTTTCTTAGTAGTGCTACAATCATAAAACCGGGTCAATTGTGTCGCCAGAATAGCTGGTGTTAACAGTAATGCTCCAACACCATATCTTCTCGCTGTTTTCATCGTTTGTTGGGAAATTAACACCGTTGCAAATCTGTTGATGTGTCCATGTATGTAACTGTCCATCGTATTCTTGTTGTGCATTCCATGGATTAGGAAGGTTTTGGGGCCAAGGATTCAGAATAAAGTATTTATAGTTTATGCTACCATTATTAAACACGGATGTATATCCTGAAATAACATATGCATGAGCACTTTGGGGGGAGTTATTGGCATAAACATACCTGCCGATCAAAACGACGTGACCGTCATTCAAGAATAGATTGAGAGTTTCTTCTCCGTAGATTTTAGGATGATATACTAAATCTAACTTTTCTGAATCGGAAAAATGAGTTTGATAGAAAGAAAGCACATTCATAATATCTGTGGGATTGCCGCTATATTCAAGAGCCTCTCCCTTAATTTCAGAAACTGCTTCTGCTTGCGTAGGAACACTGTGTGCATTGACAATATGTGTGTAATTATAGTGATTTACAAACATTCTAGACGCAGCCGCCCAGCACCAGTATGATGTCTGCTGCCCCTCGGGTTCTATAGAGGACTGCACCTCAAATTTCCAAACATTCCTATTTTCAAGCGAATCACTCATCCATTTAAGGATTAATTCAGAGCCTGCTGAGTTGTCTGCTGCTGCCATGACTCTGCCAGGAGCATTTTTAGGTTCGAAGAATATTTCGCCGTTGTCTTTTACATATATTTTCCAAAGCGTATTATTGGATATGCCAGAATATAGTTCAATGCTGCTTCCGATGGCTGTGCTGGAGATTCCCAGATAATATTGACTGTTATAGGCGGATTGAATGGTAAAATATCCGTCCGGACGTTTTGTTATGTGCCATTTGGCTTGAATGCTTCCTCTATAATCATACTGGCACGGATTAGGTATCGAGGTAAAGGTGTCAATATCCAAATACAATTCAGAACCCATATTTCGAATACGGAAGTCACTGTCCAGGGAAGTTGGTGCCATCCATATGGTAAAATCATAACTTCCCACACTACTTGGATAATCAGAAGCAACCAAATAATATGTTTCTCCTGCAGTAAGCGTTGCGGAGACTCTAAAATTATAGTTTGCGCCATACGATGTACCAGTGGCAACTAAGGCGAAATTGGAGCCATACAGCCAGGCATCCGGATCTGCTGTACAGTTGGAACTGAAAAACAGATATTCGCCTGTAACGGTGGGAGTGAATGCGTAGTATTTCGCGGCGAAAGCCTGTCTGATACTGACAGAATAGCTACTGTCCAGGTTGATTGTGCTTGTTGTAATTGTTGCGCTTGCCGGAGAGGACGAAATTCGCACATCAAAACCGCCGGTATCCGAAGCTACAGCACCCACCAAGTAGTAGTACGTTACGCCACGAACCAAGTGATAGGTTAATTGGAAGTGGTCGTTATCCAGTTGACTGTAGCACTGTGCAATTTGCTGGTATTCGTTGTTACACAGGAATACTTTGGAACTGCAGGTGCTGTTGACGCTCTCGATGGTGTAGAAACCGGTAGTTGCAGGAGTAAAAGAAAGGTATTGATAATCACCCTCGTTTGCGATGTTTATGTTAATAGGAGTATCGAGAGAGAGGCTGATTGCGTGGGCAAAATCTGTGCCGCTAAGATCAGTATAAGTAATCTCAAAAGTAGGCTTATAGCTGGCTCTTTCGGAGGTTGCGAAGGTTTTATAAAAGTATTCCGTGCCGTTCTCCACCGCGTCAGGGGAGCGGAAAATAATTCCTAAGCTTTCATTCGCAGTGCCGTTTACCCATTCCTGCGCAAGCTCCGTAATATCAAAGCGATAGCGATGGGCTACATCCTGCTGCACGCCGCTGGCGTAGGAGATCACATTGCTGTCCAGCGCAGTGCCCCAGTTCTGGGTCAAATTTGCCCATTGGGCATCGCTTTCTGTCCATGCCCCGCCGGTAAAGGGGTAGCAGGTGACGGTCATTTCCTCGCTTTGACACATCAGATCACGGAGAGTCACGACCGCTGATTCGACTAAAACGCCATTGAGCGCCGAAAAATTCATCCCAGGGAATTTCATGATCGTTCTGGAGATGCCTTTGGCGTTCAGGCCGATCACCGTAGAGCCGTAGGAGCCACTATTGGTATTGTTACTCTGCAGTGTCTTTTCTTCGATGGCATTGGGTGTATCCTCAGTATACACCAGTTCTACAGTGGGGTCAATACGGATGGGGTAAACCGTTTTGGGGTCTGCCAGATAATCCGCATCCAGAACGATCGTCAGGCCGTAGATCTGCCCTGGCTTAATGGTAGTTGCCTGCAAGGTGCCAAAAGTGTTGTTTCGTTCATCAGCGGTAAAAACGATGACTTCGCCAATGGATGCCTGAATAGCACCTTCACTGTCAGTCAGGTAATAGCTGCCGTCAATGTTCGTCAGATTCAACCCATTTGTGTAAAGAATGAAAGAATATTCCGTCTGGCCTGTATATTCGCTGACAACAATATCTTCTTTGAAGCCGGTGTAGGTCAATCCGTATTCGATGGTGGTCTTGGCATCATAGGTATAAGCAATTTTCTGCGTATCCACACGGCGGGCCTTGTGGTTTAGTGCGACATTTCCTGTAGGCAGTTGTGCAGCCAGACGCAGATTTACACCGTTTCCGCTGAGGGTGATGCCATCTGGCAGAGAAGCGGGAAATACCGTCACCGCAGAGTTGGCCCGGGTGCGGAAGGGATAGGCAGTATCATCTGTGTCGGCGATGTCCAGAGAGATGTCATGGGTCTGACCCTGCTCATCACGGTATTTTACAGGGTGGTCGTAGATGTACATCGTTTTGGTGCCATCTGAGTTGCGATATACATGCGTATTCAACTGCTCTTCGTTGACGAGTCTTTCTGCATATTTGTTATCAGTGGAATCGTCTGTGTCCGTATTTGGTAGATTCTGGGATTGCTCTGTGAATTGTGGGACTTCCGACTCTACCTGCGCTGCATGTGCCGGTGCGAAACCGGTGCAGCTCAGCAAGAGTGTGAGTGCCAGCGCAAGGGCCAGTGTTCGTTTGTGTTTCATTGTGGATACCTCCTTTGTGTGATAGGGAAAACCCTTCTATAATTAAGTAACAAATCAAAAGACCATTTTTGGACACTTAAAAATAAAAAACTTTTCCTTAATATAAATATCCATCTGAAGTCAATTTGATTTCAAATTAAATTTTCCCTTTGCACCATATATGTATGGATCAGGCCATATGGTGACACCCTTTCACTCTATAAGTACCATTTTTTTCGATTTCGTCACACTAAATTTGAAAATATTTGAAAAAGTTTTATATTTCATAAAATATACACGAAGCGCGGCCATTTGTCAAGCAGACGAGGACAAAAGACCCTTTCATGCCGTGCAGAAAAATGAAAACAATTTCTGAAAATATAAAAATAATAGTTGTCATTTTGTCATTCTTATATTAAAATAGGGGGAGGATATGAAAAAGGAGTGATCTTGCTTGTCTGAAATCAAGTATAAGCGCATCCTGCTGAAGGTCAGCGGCGAGGCGTTGGGCGAGAAAACCGACCATGGCGACGGCTTTGGTCTGGATTTTGCCAAGGTCCGGGAGGTCTGCGCTACCATCAAGGAAGTTGTGGACATGGGCGTGCAGGTTGGTCTTGTGATCGGCGGCGGTAATTTCTGGCGTGGCGTGAAGAACGGCTCCGGCAAGATGCAGCGCAGCCATGCCGATGCCATGGGTATGCTGGCCACTGTGATGAATGCCATCGCGGTTGCTGACGCTCTGGAGCAGTTTGGTCTGGATGCCCGTGTACTTACTGCTGTTGAGATGCATAAGTTCGCTGAGTACTTCACTCGCGACACTGCCAACCGCTACCTCAATGAGGGCAAGGTGGTCATCTTCGCCGCCGGTACCGGCAACCCCTATTTCTCCACCGACACCGGCGCGGTGCTGCGTGGCGTGGAGATCGAGGCAGATGCGGTTTTGATGGACAAGAATGTGGATGCCTTCTATTCCGCTGACCCCAAGAAGGACCCCAATGCCATCCGCTATACCCACCTGACTTATGCCGAGGTGCTGGAAAAGGGCCTCAAGGCCACCGATGTGACTGCTATGGCGCTGGCAATGGATAACAACATGCCCATGGTCTGCTTCGGTCTGGCAGAAGAAAACAGTATTATGCGCGTGGTTCGCGGTGAAGAAATCGGAACCACCGTTACAAATTAAACTTAGGAGGACAATACAATGCCCGTAGATTTTAAGGAATACGCAAGAAGAATGGACAAGGCTCTGGACCATCTGGAAGAGGAGTTCGGTGCTGTCCGTGCCGGTCGTGCCAATGCTAAGGTTCTGGACCGCATTACTGTGGAATATTATGGTTCTGAGACTCCTCTGAACGGTGTCGCAACCATTTCCTCTCCCGATGCCCGTACTCTGGTGATTCAGCCTTGGGATACCAAGCTGCTCAAGGATATCCAGAAAGCTATCCAGACCAGCGATCTGGGTATCAACCCCCAGAATGACGGCCGTGTCATCCGTCTGACCTTCCCCATGCTGACCGAGGATCGCCGTAAGGAACTGGTCAAGCAGGTCAAGAAGTACGCCGAGGACGCCAAGGTCGCCATGCGTAATATCCGTCGTGACGGCATGGACTATGTCAAGAAGCTGAAGAAGAACTCCGAAATCACCGAGGACGACCAGAAGAAGGCAGAAAAGGATCTGCAGGATCTGCTGGACAAGATGATCAAGAAGGTGGACGCTTCTACCGCCGCCAAGGAAAAGGAACTGATGGCACTCTGATTTTCCAAACAACAGGGGAGGGGCGTTGCCCCTCCCATCATCACATCGTAGGGATGCTGTCCCCTGCGTTCCCAACAAGATCATTCTGAATATGAAATGAGGTGCTCTTATGGCACTTTCACAGCCTGTGCCCCGGCATATTGCTATCATCATGGACGGCAACGGCCGCTGGGCAAAAATGCGGGGTCTGAAGCGCAATGCTGGCCACAGAGCCGGTGCGGAGACCTTCCGCCGCATTGCCTCCCATTGCAATGAGATCGGTGTGCAATATTTGACAGTTTATGCCTTCTCCACCGAGAACTGGAAACGCTCGGAAGAGGAGGTTTCCGGTATTATGCTGCTGCTGGAGACCTATCTGAAGGAAGCCCTGCGGGATATGGAGAAGAACCATATCCGCTTCCGTGTCTTTGGCGATCTTAGTAGACTCAGCCCCAAACTGCAAAAACTGTGCAGGGAAACCATGGAGCGCTCGGCAAAGTTTACCCGGGTGCAGGTGAATTTCTGCATCAATTACGGCGGTCGGGATGAGATCATCCGCGCCATCAAACAATATGCCGCCGATGTGGTGGCGGGCAAATGTGACCCCGCCCATCTGACGGAAGCTGAATTTGAAAATTATCTGGACTCTGCCGGTGTGCCTGACCCGGAGTTGGTAATCCGACCTTCCGGTGAGCTGCGCACCAGCAATTTCCTGCCATGGCAGAGTGCCTATTCCGAATATGTATTTATGGATGTACTGTGGCCCGACTTTACGGGAGAGCATCTGGATCAGGCCATTGAAGAATTTCACCGCCGTAACCGGCGCTTTGGAGGCGTATAAACATGAAAACCAGAATACTGGCGGCATTGGTGCTGGTGCCTTTGCTGATCGTGGTGCTGCTGATCGCGCCGGTCTACATCGCTGCGGCGGTGGTGGGCCTGATGTGCGGCATCGCGTCCTATGAGCTGCTCTATGGTACAGGCCTAGTCAAACATTGGCGGCTGAATGTCTATTCTGCCGTAATGGCCTTCTGTGTGGCGGCATGGAGCTATTTCGGTATGCCCTATGCGGCGGCGCTGGTGGGCGTCTTTGTGTACGCAGTGCTGCTGTTTGCCGAGCTGATGGCTGGCGGAAAGAAGCTGAAAACTTCCGATGCCTGCGTTTGCCTGTTGTCGGGGCTTGTGATCCCCTTTATGCTCAGCGCTTTGGTGCGTATTTTGCAGATGTCCGGCGGCAGATTCCTGATCTTCATTCCCTTCCTGATGGCTTTCCTGTCCGATACCGGTGCTTATTTCATCGGTGTGACTTTCGGAAAGCATAAGCTCTGCCCCAATATCAGCCCGAAAAAATCGGTGGAGGGCCTCATTGGCGGCATCGCCACCGCTGTGATCGGCATGCTGATCTTCGGTATGATCATGGAGCGTTTCTATGCCTTCCGTGTCAATTATCTGCTGGCGCTGGTCTATGGTCTGCTGGGCTCTTTTGCCGGTGTGATGGGTGACCTTTCCATGTCCGTTATCAAGCGGCAGGTAGGCATCAAGGACTACGGCAATCTGATTCCCGGTCACGGCGGCATTCTGGACAGGTTTGATTCTGTGATGATCACTGCGCCCTTGACCGAGGTGCTGCTGCTGATCATCCCCTTTATGGTGTAAATTATGGTAAGTTGTGTATCGATTTTAGGCTCTACCGGCTCCATTGGCCGCCAGAGTTTGGATATTATCAGCCGCATGGAGGGTGTCCGTGTGGCAGCGCTGACAGCGGGTACCAATGTGGAGCGTATGCTGGAGCAGTGCCAGCAGTTCCAACCGGAGCTGGCTGTCATGGCTACGCAGGAGGCCGCACTGGAATTGAAATCCCGTCTGGGGGATCTGCCCATCCGTATCCGCTTCGGTGAAGGCGGTCTGGAGGAGGCGGCTACCCTTGCGGGGGTGGATTGCGTTATTACCGCTGTGGTGGGCATGGTGGGTCTGAAGCCCACATTGGCTGCTATCCGTGCCGGTAAGCGGATCGGCCTTGCCAATAAGGAGACTCTGGTTTGTGCCGGTGAGCTGGTGATGACGGAGGCGGAAAAACATGGTGCCCAGATCATCCCGGTGGATTCGGAGCATTCCGCTATTTTCCAGTGCCTCATGGGCAGCCACAGTGCCGACGAGGTGGAGAAAATTATTCTCACCTGTTCCGGCGGTCCTTTCTTTGGGAAGAATAGGGAAGAACTGACCGCTATGACCAAGGCGGATGCTCTGCGCCATCCCAACTGGAAGATGGGACCCAAGATCACTGTGGATTGTGCCACGCTGATGAATAAGGGTCTGGAAGTCATCGAAGCTATGCGGCTTTATCATCTGCCGGTAGAAAAGGTGCAGGTGGTGATCCATCGCCAGAGCATCATCCACTCCATGGTGGAGTTCATTGACGGTGCGGTGATGGCCCAGATGGGCACCCCCGATATGCGCCTGCCCATCCAGCTGGCGCTGACCTATCCGGAGCGTATGGATTGCCCGGTAGAAAAGCTGGACCTGCTGTCTTGCGGTAGCCTGACTTTCCACAAGCCTGATACCGAGGCTTTCCCTTGCCTGCAACTGGCCATGGACTGTGCCAAGCGTGGCGGCAACAGCTGCGCTGCCATGAACGGTGCCAACGAAGAGGCGGTAGCATTGTTCCTTGCCGACAAGATCGGTTTTTATGACATTTATGAACTGGTGTCCGGTGCGGTGGAGGCGGCAGAATTTATCCCCAACCCCACGCTGGAGCAGATTTTGGAAACCGACAAGCAAGCGCGTGCCTTTGTACAGGCGCATCAATAAACATTACAGCACTATATTTTTTATTTAGAGGACTACTATGGCTACTATTTTCAGCATTATCTTTGCAATCTTCATTTTTAGTTTTTTGATTTTCATTCACGAATTTGGCCATTTCATCACCGCCAAGCTGTCCGGTGTGCAGGTCAATGAATTCGCCATTTTCATGGGCCCTGCCATCTGGAAGAAGCAGAAAGGGGAGACCCTCTATTCCATCCGCTGCATTCCCATCGGCGGCTACTGTGCCATGGAAGGTGAGGACGGGCAGAGCGAAAATCCCCGTTCTTTCCAGAACGCCAAATGGTGGAAGCGGTTGATCGTGTTGGTGGCAGGTTCTGCTATGAACTTTGTGACAGGTCTGCTGCTGGTGGCTATTGTGGCGATCCCTGTTAAGTATGATGTAGTCCCGGAGATCTACCAGTTTGAAGAGTACGCTACCGTGGATGATTATGGTTTGCAGGTAGGCGACCGCTTTGTGGAGATCGATGGCAGCAAGATTTTGATGTTCAGCGATGTGGAGATGCTGCTGATGAAAAACCCCGACGATCATCACGACATCGTGGTGGAGCGGAACGGCGAGCTGGTGGAACTGGACAATTTCTATATGCAGAGCCATGAGGTCAAAGACGAAAAAGGCGAGACTGTCAGACGCTATGGCTTTTCCTATGGCAAGGCAGAGGATATGACCTTTGGCGGCAAGCTGAAATATATCTGGAATACCTCTGTGGACTGGATCCGTGTGGTGTTCTGGAGTTTGGAGATGCTCTTTAATGGGCAGGCCAGCGTTACGGAGTTGTCCGGACCTGTTGGCATTGTGCAGCAGATGAGCCAGGTGGCTGGTGACTCGGAGACTGTGGGTATGGCCCTGATGAACCTGCTGTATTTTGGCGGTTTCATTGCGGTGAACCTTGCCGTGATGAATCTGATGCCCATTCCTGCGCTGGACGGTGGCCGTGCGGTGGCTCTGCTGCTGACTACTGCCATTGAGGGCATCACCCGCAAGAAGATTGATCCCAAATATGAGGGCTATATCCATGCTGCCGGTATGATCCTGCTGTTGGGTCTGATTGCGGTAATCATGTTCAAGGATGTTATTTTCCTGTTTAAGTAAGGTGTTTATATGACAAAACAGATCCATGTGGGCAATATTACCATCGGCGGCGGTGCACCGGTGGTGATTCAGTCCATGCTCAATACCAAGACCACGGATGTGGAAGGTTCTCTTGCACAGATCCGTCAGCTGGCATCTGCCGGCTGCCAGATCGCCCGCCTTGCCGTGCCCAATATGGAAGCGGCTCGTTCCTTTGCTGATATCTGCAAGGAAAGCCCCCTGCCGCTGGTGGCAGACATCCATTTTGACTATAAGCTGGCTATCGCTGCTGCGGAAGGCGGCGCAAGCAAGATCCGCATCAACCCCGGCAATATCGGTGGGGAAGACCGGGTCAAGGCTGTGGTGGATGTGTGCAAAGCTAAGCATATCCCCATCCGCATCGGTGTCAACGGCGGTAGCTTGGAAAAGGAACTGCTGGAAAAATACGGCCATCCCACCGCCGAAGCGCTGGTGGAAAGCGCCTTTGGCCATTTGGAGCTGTTGGAAAAGTATGGCTTCTATGACACCTGCGTGTCCATGAAGTCCAGCACCGTGCCCACTATGGTGACGGCCTGCCGCCTGTTCCGGGAAAAATGCGACTATCCGCTGCACATTGGTGTGACGGAGACCGGCCCTGTCAAACAGGGTCTTGTGAAATCCGCCATGGGCATCGGCGCACTGCTGCTGGAGGGCATCGGTGACACCATCCGGGTGTCCCTTACCGACGATCCGGTGGAGGAAGTGTATGCCGCCAAAGATATTTTGAAGGCGGCCGGTCTGCGCAAAGAGGGCGTGAATATCATTTCCTGTCCCACCTGTGGCCGTACCCGTATCGATTTGATTGGGCTTGTGAACCGTGTGGACGAAGCCCTGCGTGGCTGCGAAAAGCCCATCACCGTGGCGGTTATGGGTTGCGTGGTCAATGGTCCGGGAGAGGCCCGTGAGGCTGATATCGGCATTGCCGGCGGTGATGGCTGGGGCATGATCTTTGAAAAGGGCGTACAGGTGGAAAAGCTGCCTTATGACGAACTGCTGCCCGCCCTGATGGCCCGTATCGAAAAGATGTAACGTTGTTTGCCTAGGGTGCGACATCCTTGACGCGCCCACATAAACAGTATAGTAAATAGGGCACGTCAGGGATGTCGTGCCCTAACGATCATGGAAATACATATGAAACAACAAGTTTTCTTTTTGAATATGTTTCCCGACTACGAGCCGCCTGAGGAGCTGAAAGAGGCCCTTTCTCAGGCGGCCGTTGTTGCTGCGGATATCGACCCGGCAAAAGGTGTGGTAGAGATCGCCCTGCACAGCGATACCTATATGCCCAAGCGGCTGCTGGACGGCGTGGCATTGGAGCTTCGGGCGGCTTACGGCTTGCGGGAGCTTTCCATCGTAGCCACCTATCCTGCCGAGCAGCTGCACAGGATTGAGCCGGAAGAGTTGATGGCCCTGTTTGTCAAGGAAAACCCCATGAACCGTGGTTCCCTTGCCGGTGCCCAGTGGATCTGGGAAGGGAAACAGCTGACCTGTAAGCTTGTCGGTAACGGTCTGAAGCAGCTGCAGGAATCTGAGCCCCATGTATGCCGCGTTCTGCGGGAGCGGTTTGCGACTCCTGTGACTATCCGCTTTGAGGCAGGACAGGCGCTGGAGGGCAAGGCGCTGTTTGAGGCGCTGGATAGGATGCGTGGCAGTCAGATTGTTTCCCGGCCTGTGGTTGCTGAAGCGTCTAAGAAGGCGGCACCTCAGCCCCAGAGCGAGGCGTTCTTCGGCAAACCTATCAAAGCCCCCGCTATGCCCATGCAGGATGTGAATCTGGATATGGGCAGTGTGATCGTAGAGGGCCGGGTCTTTGCGGTGGAGCACAAGGAGCTGAAAAAGCGGAACGCCTGGGTCATTAATTTCGATATGACTGACAATTACGGCTCTGTGCGGATCAACCGCTTCATGGAGGCGGGTGAAGCCGGGCCTATTTTGGAGAATGTGAAGGTAGGTTCTGTGCTGAAAGTCCAGGGAAAGCCGGAACTCAACCGCTACGATAACGAGATGGTCCTCAAGCCATTTTCCATGCAGCCCGGCTCCATGCCCAAGCGGAAGGATACCTACGACAGCATGAAGCGTGTGGAGCTGCATCTGCATACCGCCATGTCCAATATGGACGCACTGACCTCCACCAAGGCCGCCATCAAGCAGGCGGCGGCATGGGGTCACAAGGCTATCGCCATCACTGATCATGGCTGCTGCCAGAGCTTTACCGACGCGCTGCACGTAGTGGAGGATTGGAAGGGCGCGCCCAAGGTGGCCGGCACCGATGAGACCATCAAGATCCTCTACGGCTGCGAGGGCTACTATGTTAACGATGTGGACGACCGCATCGTGGTCCACGGCACAAAGGATATGACCTTTGAGGAAGAATTTGTGGCCTTCGACTTGGAGACCACCGGCCTTTCTTCCAAAACCGACCGCATCATCGAAATTGGCGCGGTGATCATGAAGCAGGGCAGGGAAGTGGATCGCTTCCAGACCTTTGTAGACCCCGGACGCAAATTGGATAAGAAGATCATCGAGCTGACCGGCATCACCGATGATATGCTTGTGGGCGCGCCAAAGATCGAGGAAGTGCTGCCCAAATTTGTGGAATTTGTTGGCGACCGTATTCTGGTGGCCCATAATTCTGATTTTGATACCGGCTTTATCCGGGCAGAATGCGCACGGCAGGGGATCCCCTATACCTTCACCGCTGCCGATACGCTGATTTTGTCCCAGAATCTATTGCAGCATCTGAATAAATTCAAACTGGATATTGTGGCAAATGCCCTGAGCTTGCCGGAGTTTAATCACCACCGTGCCGCTGACGATGCCGTTACCTGCGGCATGATCATGGATCGGTTGATGAAAAAGCTGGCAGAGGAGCACGGTATTCACAATCTGCAGAACATCAACGAAGCCATGCAGGGACTTCGGGCCGGTGGCCGCATCAAGGACCGGCAGGCTCGGCACATCATTCTGTTTGCAAAAAATCAGGTTGGTCTGCGGAATCTGTACCATCTGATGAGCAATGCCAATCTGCATCACTTCCGTCGTGTGCCCCGGATCCCCAAATCGGAACTGATGGCCATGCGGGAGGGCCTGATCATCGGCTCTGCCTGTGAAGCCGGCGAGCTGTTTCAGGCCATTCTGGATAAAAAGAGCGATGATGAACTCAAACGCATCGCATCTTTCTACGATTATCTGGAGATCCAGCCCATCTCCAATAACCGCTTCATGATCGAAAACGAGAAGATCGATGTCCATAACGAGGAAGATCTGCGCAATCTCAACCGCACCGTGGTGCGTCTGGGCGAGGAGCTGGGTAAACCGGTGGTTGCTACCGGTGACGTCCACTTCCTAAACCCGGAGGACGAGATATTCCGCCATATCCTGCTTGCCACCAAGGGTTTCGATGACGCGGACAAGCCCAATCCTCTGTATTTCCGTACCACCGATGAGATGCTGGAAGAATTCAGCTATCTGGGGGAGGACAAGGCTTACGAGATCGTGGTAAAAAATCCCAATCTCATTGCGGATATGTGCGAGACCATCCGCCCGGTGCCCCACAACCTCTTTGCTCCCACCATCGAGAACTCGGTAGAAAACTTAAAAAATCTGGTTTACGGCAAATTGCACCGCCTTTATGGCGACAATCCTCCGGAAATGTTTGTCAAGCGTGTGCAAACTGACCTGCATGATATCATTTCCTGCCACTACGATGTGATCTATATGTCTGCACAGTTGTTGGTGCAGAACAGCCTGGAAAACGGCTATCTGGTGGGCTCCCGTGGCTCTGTTGGCTCTTCCATCGTGGCCTTTATGTCCGGCATTACGGAAGTTAACTCCTTCCCGCCCCACTACCGCTGTCCCAATGAAAGCTGCAAACACACCATTTTGGATGTGCCCAAGGAATTTAACTGCGGTGCTGACCTGCCGGATATGGATTGCCCCCTGTGCGGCACAAAGCTGGAAAAGGATGGCTTCAATATTCCCTTTGAGACCTTCCTCGGCTTCGGCGGCGATAAAGTTCCCGATATCGACCTGAATTTCTCCGGTGAATACCAGGCCGAGGCTCATAAATACTGTATCTCCATGTTTGGATCCAGCCATGTGTTCCGCGCCGGTACCATTGGCACGGTGGCGGAAAAGACCGCCTTCGGCTATGTGAAAAAGTACATGCAAGAGCGGGGTAAAACCGCCTCCAAGGCAGAGGAAGCCCGCCTCGCCGCTGGCTGCGTAGGCGTGCGCCGCACTACGGGCCAGCATCCCGGCGGTCTGGTGGTTATTCCCCAGGAAAATGAGATCTGGGATTTCTGCCCGGTGCAGCATCCTGCCGATGACCCCAATAGTGATCAGATCACCACCCATTTTGAATATCACTCCATGGAAGAAAATCTTCTGAAGCTGGATATGCTGGGCCATGATGACCCCACCATGATCCGCATGATGGAGGATATGACCGGTGTGGATGCCAAGACCATCCCCCTGGACGATAAGGGCACCATGTCCATTTTCACCAGCTCCAAGATCCTGGGTTATGAAAATGACCAGCTTTTGGGTCCTACCGGTGCTGTTGGCGTTCCGGAGTTCAATACCCGCTTTACCCGCGGCGTTTTGCTGGATACCCTGCCGGAAAAGTTCGATTTTCTGGTGCGGATCTGTGGCTATACCCACGGTACCGACGTTTGGCTGGGCAATGCCAAGGATTTGATCAACTCCAAGACTGCCACCGTCGACCAGACCATCGGCGCCCGTGACGATATTATGATCTACCTCATTTCCTGCGGCATGCCCGATAAGCGGGCTTTCAAGATCATGGAGTCGGTCCGTAAGGGCAAGGGCCTGCCTCCTGGAGCTGAGGAAGAGATGGTGGCTGCCGGCGTACCGGATTGGTATATTGGCTCCTGTAAGAAGATCAAGTACCTGTTCCCCAAGGCTCACGCCGTTGCCTACTGCATGATGGCTTTCCGCATCGCTTGGTTTAAGGTCTATCACCCGTTGGCGTTCTATGCGGCTTACTTCTACCGCCGCAGCCAGAAGGGTGGCTTTGACGCAAATCTGATGATGGGCGGTCTGCAGAAAGTGCTGGCAAATATCGAGGCCATAGATAACAACGAAGATGCTACCGCTAAGGATGAGGATCTGTTGACTACGCTGGAAGTGGTGTATGAGTTCTATTTGCGTGGCTTTGATTTCGCACCCATCGATATCTACAAGAGCCACGCTACCAAATTCCTCATTGTCGACGGCAAGATTCTGCCTCCTTTTGTGGCGATCTCGGGCCTTGGCGAAAGCGCCGCCTGGGATATTATGTACGGTCGGGAAGGGAAGGAGTTCTTGTCCATTGAGGAGTTCTCTGCTGCCTGCCCCAAGGCATCCAAGACCCATATCCAGATGCTCAAAGAGGCCGGTGCATTCGGTGACCTGCCCGATACCAGCCAGGTCAGCCTGTTCTAAATCTAAGAAAGTATAAGAAAAGGAGAGCGGTAGCTCTCCTTTTCTCATTTCAAGGCATCATAAAAAAGTACATTTATACTTATATAAAGGTTTGAAGTTTTTGAAAAGGTTGACAGTTGAACTTGGTGGAATTTCCGGGGAAATATTAATATATCGCTCCAAAACTACTGGTTGCCTTTTCCATATCACTGTGCTATAATGCAGCCATCTGGTTCATGGGAGGAAAACATATGTCTTTTGAAGAAATTGTCAGTAAACTCAATAGTTTGGCCTGGGGACCCTGGATGCTGATCCTGTTGGTTGGCACCGGTATTTACCTGACCTGCCGTGTGGGCTTCCTGCAGCTGCGAAAATTCGGCTACGCCATGAAAAACACCATCGGCAAGATCTTCTCCAAGCAAACTGCCGGCGAAGGTGAGATCACACCCTTCCAGGCTATGTCTACCGCCTTGGCAGCAACTGTGGGTACCGGTAATATCGCCGGTGTCACCGGCGCCATCATCATCGGCGGTCCCGGTGCGGTGTTCTGGATGTGGATGTCCGCTTTCTTTGGTATGGTCACCAAGTATTCCGAAGTTGTGCTGGCCATCCGTTACCGCGAGCGCAATGAAAAAGGCGAGTGGGTCGGCGGCCCCATGTACTATATCCGCAACGGTCTGGGCAAAAAATGGGGCTGGATGGGTGCGATGTTTGCGCTGCTGGCCTGCCTTGCGGCCTTCGGTATCGGCAATATGACTCAGGTCAATACCATCACCTCCTCCATCAATACGGCCCTGAGTTCTTTCGGTGTCAATACCGCTGCATCCGTTACACTGATGGGACAGGAGTTATTGCTGTCGAGTCTGATCATCGGTGTGGTGATTGCGGTTATCGTCGGCATCGTTCTGCTGGGCGGTGTGAAACGGATTGGCGCGGTGACGGAAAAGCTGGTTCCTCTCATGGCGGCAGTGTATATTCTCATGGCGCTGGTCGTGGTGGTATTCAATCTGGATGCCATTGGCCCCATCTTTGTTTCCATCTTTAAGGGCGCCTTCTCTCCCGATGCAGCATTGGGCGGTGTGTTCGGTATCAGCATGATGACCGCCATTCAGAAGGGCATTGGCCGCGGTGTATTCTCCAACGAGGCCGGCCTGGGCTCTGCCCCCATGGCGCATGCCTCTTCCTCTGAAACCAACGCTGTCAAGCAGGGTATGTACGGTATTTTCGAAGTGTTCATGGATACCATCGTCATCTGCACCCTGACGGCTACAGTGTTGCTGTGCGGCATTCACAGCGGCGTGGAGGTCCAGTGGGGCGGCTCCGGTGGCGTAGAACTGATCATTGCATCCGTTTCTACCGTCTTTGGCAGCTATCTGGGTTCCGGTTTTGTGGCTGTGGCCATCGTGCTCTTTGCTTTGTCTACGGTACTTAGCTGGGCGCTGTACGGCTCCCGCTGCTTTGAATATCTGTTTGGCAGAAAGCTGCTGCCTGCTTACCAGATCCTCTTTGTGCTGGTGTGCGTAGTTGGCGCGTCCATGCAGCTGGATCTGGTGTGGAACATCGCCGATACCCTCAATGGCTTTATGGCCATTCCCAACCTGATCGCCTTGCTTGCGCTGAGCGGTGTGGTCACCAAACTGACCAAAGAACACTTTTCCGATGAGCATAAATTGAGAAAATAAGGAAAAAATGATCCCTCCGTAGTGCTACGGAGGGATTTTTTTACTTTCTCGTCCCAATTTATTTGCGAATAAAGGTCAAACCGTACACACCGGGGCCTACATGCGCGCCGATGGTGGGCCCAACCTGCATCCGGCCGCTGACCGGTTGGCCGATCTCGGCCATGGCTGCTTCCAGCGCCTCGCAGTTTTCTGTGTCCACGGAACATAGACTCCAAATCTCGAATTCACTGTCGACTTCCATGGCCTGAACCTGCTTGATAATAGTCTGGATGGCTCGTTTGATGCCGATACCCTTGGCAAAGGATTCTACCTTTCCTTCATTCGATACGGAGATAATGGGCTTGATATTGGCAATGGTGCCCACCGCAGCGGAAGTGCGGCTGAGTCTGCCACCTTTGTAAAGATATTCCAGTGTTTGCAGACCGGCAAAGATGACCTGCCGATCCCGCAAAGCCTCCACTTTTTCCACGATCTGGGCGGCAGTCAGTCCCTGATCCCGCAGATGATCGGCATACCGGGCAAGCTGACCGATCATGTGGCTGGCGGTCCGGGTATCCACAATATGGATGCGGTCATATTCTACCATCTGCTTGGCGATATTGGCGCTCTGGTACGTGCCTGAGAGGGAAGCGGAGAGCGCCAGATAGATCAGCTCGTCACCGGCTTGTTTTACCTGCTCAAAATAGGGGATGAAATCCTCGGGAGAAGGCTGGCTGGTCTTGGGAAAATTCTTGCAGGAACTCAGCAGCTTATAAAACCGCTGCGGACGCAGCTCCAAGCCATCTTTGTAGCACTTTCCGTCAATATCCACTGTCAGCGGAATATAATAGTCAAATGGATGGTTCTTCTGGCTGTCAGAAGAAGAGTCCAGCATGATTTTGATCATTGTCTATTACCTCAATTATAGATGATAACCCGATTGGGCCAGTTTATTTACGATGCGGATAAAGTGATCCGTATCCTCGGGACCGATGATGTGGCTAATGTGTTTTGCGATTTCCATAGAAGATTGGTGTACTTGCAGAAAAATTTCCAGCCTGTCCCTGCGAAGTCGCACATAGCCCAGTCTGCGGTCTCCTGTGCTTTCACAGCGTTCCAGCAGGCCTTTTTCTTCCAGAGAGTTGATGGTGCGGTTGACCTGAGATTTGAGCATATGGGTCTTGTCTGTGATCTGCTTGATGGAGATCGGGTGCTGACCAGCCTGATAAAGCTGTAGCATCACGATGGATTCATTGTAGGGCAGTTCTTTGGTAAACCGGGAGTTTTTCAGCATCCCGGAAAGTCCGATCCATGCTTGGATCAGCGCAAGGTGTTTATCCTCCATAAGTTACCTCCAATAGTTCACAATGTGAACGAATGCATTATAGCAATCAAATTCTCTGTTGTCAATATACAATGTGCACAATATACTTTCTGTTGCAAATTGCCATTGTGTATGATATAATAAACGGACTTATATGAAATGGGTGATTTTATGCAAGCTACTGAAAAACAATTCCACATCCAGTGTGTCGAGGGGGATGTGGGCCGCTATGTGCTGCTGCCCGGTGATCCCGGCCGCTGTGAGGCTATCGCCAAGCATTTCGATAATCCTGTCCACATTGGCATGAACCGTGAGTACAATATTTGGACCGGCACTTTGCTGGGTCAAAAGGTTTCCGTCTGCTCCACCGGTATCGGCGGTCCTTCCGCTGCCATCGCCATGGAGGAGCTGGTGAAGATCGGTGCCGATACCTTTATCCGTGTGGGCACCTGCGGCGGCATCGCCCTGGATGTGATGCCCGGTGATGTGGTGGTGGCCACCGGTGCCATCCGCTATGAGCATACCTCTCTGGAATATGCTCCCATGGAGTTCCCGGCGGTGTCCGATTTCGGCATTGCCCATGCTTTGAAGGCCGCAGGTGAGGAGTTGGGTTATCGCATCCATACCGGCGTTGTCCAGTGTAAGGACTCCTTCTACGGCCAGCACAGCCCCGAGCGCAGCCCCGTCTACTATGACCTGTTGCAGAAATGGGAAAGCTGGAAGCGTCTGGGTGTGAAAGCCAGCGAAATGGAGTCCGCGGCTCTGTTTGTGGTGGCCGCTGCCCTTGGCGTAAGATGCGGCAGCTGCTTCCATGTGGTGTGGAATCAGGAGCGGGAAAAGGCAGGCATGTTCATGCCCATGACCGAGGATACCTCCGGTGCCATCCGGGTAGGTATCGAGGCTATGAAGAAGCTGATCGCCGAAGATTTGAAGAAACAATAAAATTTATTATACGGAGGCAAACAAACTATGAGCGAAATGAAGAAGATCTGGAAGCGTGAAGAGATCCCGGTAGAGCATACCTGGGCCACCGAGGACCTGTATGCATCTGATGCCCTGTGGGAAGAAGACCTGCTGAACATGATCGAGGACGGCAAGGTGCTGGCTTCCTACGCCGGTAAGCTGAATACCGCTGAAGGTCTGTACGACTTCCTGTACGCTGATGAAATGGCAGACCTGCGGGTGGGCCGTCTGGCAAACTACTGCATGCGCAAGGGCGACGAGGATACCCGTAACCCTGTCTATCAGGCCATGAACGGTAAGTTCCGTGGCGTGATGGTCAAGATCGGTGCCGAGTGCAGCTTTGCAACGCCCGAACTGATGGCCATCTCCGATGAGGATATGGACCGCTTCTATGCCGAAAAGCCCGAGCTGGAGCGCTATCGCCGTTACCTGACCAATATGCGCCGCCGCAAGGCTCATACCCTGTCTCCCGCTGAGGAGAAGCTGCTTGCTTCTGCCGGTGAAGTGGCCGGCGCGCCCACCAACATTTATTCCATGTTCGCCAATGCGGATATCAAGTTTGACGACGCTGTGGATGCCCAGGGCAACAAGCATGTGGTCCGTCAGGGCACTTTTGTGGGCTTGGAGGAAAGCGACGATCGGGTGCTGCGCAAGAGCGCTTACGAGAGCCTGTACGGCAGCTTCAACCAGTATCGCAACACCGCTGCTGGCCTGCTGAACGCCCAGAACAAGCAGCTGAAGTTCTTCGCTGAGGCCAAGAAGTACAATACCGCCTTTGAGGCTGCTCTGGACCGCACCAATGTGCCCACCGATGTGTACCTGAATCTGATCGAAGCAGTTCACCAGAACTTTGATAAGATGCATCGCTATGTGAGACTGCGCAAGAAGATGCTGGGCGTGGAGGATCTCCACTTCTATGACATCTATACCCCCTTGCTCTCCGGTGTGGACAAGTACATCCCCATCGAGGAGGCCAAGCAGACCGTTTATGACTCTCTGGCACCTCTGGGCGAGGAGTACCGGGCTGTCATCAAGCATGCCTTTGAAAATCGCTGGGTGGACGTTTACCCCAACGAGGGCAAGCGCAGCGGCGCATACTCCGCCGGTGCCGATATCCATCCCTTCGTGCTGCTCAACTATACCGGCACCCTGGATAATCAGTTTACTTTGGCCCACGAAATGGGCCACGCCATGCACTCCTACCTGTCCCACAAGCACCAGAACCCCATCGACTCCAATTATGTGATCTTCGTTGCTGAGGTGGCTTCCACCTTCAATGAGGCTCTGCTGATGGAGCACCTGCTGGCCAAGGCTACCGATAAGAAGGAGCGGGCATACCTGATCAACCACTTCCTGGATCAGTTCAAGGGCACCATCTACCGCCAGACCATGTTTGCTGAGTTCGAGCTGAACATCGGCCGCATGGTGGCTGAGGGCAAGAGCCTGACTGCCGATGTACTGAGCGCTGAGTACAAGCGTCTGAACGAGATGTACTACGGCCCCGATATGGTTGTTGACGACAATATCGCCGTTGAATGGGCAAGAATCCCTCACTTCTACATGAACTACTATGTGTTCCAGTACGCCACCGGCTATTCTGCCGCCATCGCCCTGTCCCGCAAGGTTCTGGCTGAGGGTGAGAGCGCTGTGAAGGATTATCTGGGCTTCCTGTCCGGCGGCTGCTCCAAGAGCCCCATCGATCTGCTGAAGGGCGCCGGCGTGGATATGAGCAGCCCCGAGCCTGTCAACCAGGCGCTTGCTCTGTTCGGCCAGCTGCTCGATGAGATGGAAGCGCTGCTGGAAGAGTAATGGCAAAGGAAGTATTTCTGCCGGTGCTGCACTGGTTTGACGCCAAGAATCCCTTCTCCGGCTCCTGCGGCGATTTCCGCTTTATGGCCAAGCCCAATGTGGTGATGGCCACCGCCAAAGAGGTGGACTTCGCAGCCAGCTCCATCCATGTGGAATACTGGCACGGTCCTTTTTGCTACGAAAAAAGCGAAATGGAAGGCGCAGCCGACTTCCCTATGTCGGAAGAAGGTCGCCTTGCCATGAAAGCTTGGCTGGAGGAACATATTTGATCGCAATCTGGGGGGCGGGTTTTCCGTCCCCTATGATTTTTTGCGTAAAACCATTGACATTTACGTAAATTGTGCTAAAATATTCAAGAATATTGCAAAGACTATGGGAAAACCAAGCAAGTTAGACCGCTTAGCGAGAGGGGAGACGGTGAAAGCCCCTTGCGGAAAGCCTTGCAAGCCACTTTCTCCGTCGCCCGGGATGACCGGGACGGGAGCTCCCGTTACAGAGCGTCTAAGATGCCCGTGGATTTTCCACAGGCGAATTAGGGTGGTACCGCGATTGATCCTCGCCCCTATGTGATTTAGGGGCGAGGTTTATTTTTTGGAGGTTTTATGCAGCCGACGAGAAAGAAAATGCGCTTGCCAGGTTGGGATTATAGCACGGAGGGTGCTTATTTTCTGACGCTATGCACGAATGACAAACGGCAGATATTTTCGCATATCGTAGGGCGCGACATCCTTGACGCGCCGGAGGCTGTCCTTTCTCAATATGGCCGCTTGGTGCAGGATGCTTTGCAATATTTGTCCGAGCATTCTAATGGAATCGTGATCCATAATTGGGTTATTATGCCAAACCATGTTCATATCCTAATGTCCATTACAAAGGAAGGAATGTTGGCAAAAGGCGCGTCAGGAATGTCACGCCCTACGGAGGCAATAATCCCCAGATTTGTTTCTTCCCTGAAGCGATTCACAAATAAGCATTCAGGTGAGGATTTGTGGCAAGTCAGTTATTATGATCATGTCATTCGGGATGATGAAGATTTTCTGAAAAAGTGGCGATATATAGACAATAACCCTTCCGCTTGGCTAGATGATGATTATTATGTGAAATAATTCCACATATCGTATGGTGCGACATCCTTGACGCACCGCTACGACGGAATGGATCTATAGGCGCGTCAAGGATGTCGCGCCCTACGAAATTGTAATTTATTTTGGAGGTAATTCCCAATGGCTCATAAACCCTATGGCGTAAACGAACTGCGTGAGATGTTCCTGAAGTTCTTCGAGAGCAAAGAGCATCTGCGCCTGCCCAGCTTTTCCCTGATTCCTCAGAACGATGCTTCTCTGCTGCTGATTAACTCCGGCATGGCCCCCATGAAGCCCTATTTCAAGGGCGAGGTGGAGCCTCCCCGCAAGAGAGTTTGCACCTGCCAGAAGTGCATCCGTACCGGTGATATTGAGAACATC
>JAZUAW010000077.1:0-24947 GCA_045638225.1 Faecousia sp.
CGGGAGCCTTCCTTGATCAGCACATGCACACGAACAGTGTCGCCAACCCGCATCTCGGGCAGCTCTTCCTTCATGTACTGGCTGGACAGAGCCTTAACCAAATCCATATCTTTGTCCTCCTTAATATTAGGCGTTCTTGCGAGTGTTTGACCCGGCGATATGGTTCCCGGCACCCCAGAGGACTCACCTTGTTTTAAGACCGAAGGATTATAACATAGATTTTGTCAAAAATCAAGAGGAAATTTTAGAAAATTCTCACTTTTTTCAGGTGTTTTCGGTATCTTGGAGTAATAGATGCAGAATCATTGTTGCAGTTGCGCTCATTTATACCACCGGAATCAGCAACATTTGTTCGGGGTCAGGCTCGCCGGTCAGATTATTGGCTTTACTGATAGCTTCCATGGTAGAGCCACAGTCTTTTGCCAGTCCCCACAGACTACTGTTGCCACCGCGCCGCAGGATCACCGAGGGCCGTTCCGGGTCGATTGGAAGGGGCTGCCCCACCTCCAGTTCTGTCACCATGGGCATGGCTTGCTCTGCACCGGTCTGTACATCCAGCGCAAGAGAGCTGCGCACAACCAAATGATCCCCCGCTGGGACAGCATCGCTTTGATCTGCCTGCACACAGCCCAGGCGGAAGGCGCAGCCCTCCCCTGCCGGGATTTCCCAATGACCGGTCCAATTCTCCGTAGCGGTTTGCAACTGATCGCCCTGATCATAGTAAAGAACCTGAAATTGACCGGGCATTTCCACGACAAGCCGGTCATCTTCCCGGTATTGGGCTGGGTGGTCATGCCGGAAGGCCACATCCACCACATCCCGTATCTGTATCTGCATTGGGGATTCTGCCTCCAGCGGCAGGCGCAGCCGCTCCAGCAAAACCTGCAGTTGCAGCATTTGAACTGTGGGTTTGACGGACACTGTGGGGCTGTAGGCATCCTCTGCCACCTGCAGCATAGACCGTCCATGGACTGTATATTGGGCAATAAGCCCACATTTGATCTGCAGGCCATCGGCATCCAGCGTATAATCCCCATCGCTGAGCGCCATGGTGATGGCGCAGGAAGCTTCTTTATCATAGTCATTCTCCAGCTGTGCGAACTGGGCAAAGGGCAGCTCCAGCGTACCGCCGCAGAGTCGACCCTCCTCATCCAGCGCCACATAGCGGATACACACCTGACCGCGCAGCACCAGACGGCTGCCGGTCACCGCCTGCTCAGTGATCATGGGCATCAGGCGGCAGCAAAGGATCTTCTTTGGCATTTGTCCGGCGATGGATATGGTATCCTCCAGCGTAAACAGCTTCTCCCCTGCCTCCTGCAACAGCTGCACTGGATAGGTTTTGGTCAGTAGGCACACCTGCTGGGGCATGTCATCGGGGGTATAGATCGCTGTTTCCTCCGGAACAAGAGCCTCCGCAAGCAGCGCGAGAGATCCCCGGGTCAAGATCTTTCTTGGGGAAAGGGTACGCCCATCCAAGTTCCGCAGCACCACATCCGCGCGGATCACGCCCTCACGGCTATGTTCTGGCAAGGACCACTTAGCCTGAAAAGGCATCCACCCCTCCAAACAACGGGGTTCCGTGCCATCCTCCGGTGCGTAAAGTACCCACACATTGACACCACCCAGCACATGGATACTATCGGAACGCCATTCCTTGCTGCGCAGCTGCACCTGTCCCCAACAACACAGCACGCGGCCAATGTCCGGCATGTCCTCCGTCAGCCGCAGTTCCAGCGTTTGTTCCTGATTCTGGATCTGCCGAAGGGCGCTGCGCAGGTAGGTGTGATGTGTAGATTTCCATTGCGATTGCATGACAATCACTCCTTATTTGCAAATGATACATAGTACATCCTATTCACAGGTGGACAAGATTATGTCTGCAGGTCTTATTTTTTCTGCAGCACGCACAGTCCGGCCATCACCAATCCCACACCGAGGCAACAACAGAAGAAGCCGGACTCAAAAAAACAAGCCAGCAACATTCCGATCCCCACGCCCCCCAAAGCTACACCAAGCAGCTGATTTCGTCTGCACATCAGCAACACCTCCTGGGGCAAGTGTATGCACCAACATGGGCAGAATTGAAACGGCACGATAAACGAAAATTGTAATATGGGCATAAAAAGTGCCCCCTCTGGGAGGGAGCACTGAAATGTTTATTGATCCATTACCCGCTTGCACACAGCCAGCACTTTAGAGATGATTGGTACGCAGGTACCGCGACCATAGCCGCCCTCCTCCACACAGACGATGAAGGCCAAGGGATATTCCTCGTCGGTGACAAAGCCGGTGAACATGGCGTTGGGCTTCTTGCCGCCGCCCACTTCGCCGGTTCCGGATTTGGCACAAACCGTAAGTCCTTGGAAATTTTCTTCACCGTAATGCCCTACCACATTATTGCGCATCAACTGGGCCAGCATAGCGGCCGTTTCCTCACCCATGATCCGCTCCATGGGCTGCACGGAAGCGGCATAGGTGGAATTCCCGGCAACAGAAATAGACTGAAGTACATAGGGCTGCACGCCCTGACCACCATTGGCGATGGCACCTACAAAAGCCAGGAAGGCACAGGGGTTGATCTGGTCCTTGTGCTGTCCGATGGCGCTCCATGCAAGCTCCACATTGGCCGCGTTCTGCAGGTCAAAATTGCCCTTGACGGTCACATTTCCGTTAAATCGGATGGGTTTTGTCACGCCGTAAGCATCCACATAATGGCCGAGGGTATCACGTCCAAGCTGCATGGCGATCTGGGCATAAGCACAGTTGCACGAGCGCATCATAGCCTTCTCCAGATCCACCGTACCATGGGCCTGCTCACAGGTTACCTGATCCGGGCCAAAGCTGTAGCTGCCAGTGCAGGTAAAGGTCTGGCTCCGGATGTCCGGGATGGTCTCCAGCGCCGCCGCGGTGGTGACGATCTTAAAAATAGAGCCGGGAATATAGGCCGCCTGCAGGAAGCGGTTGAAATAGACCGCCTCGTAAGCACCGCCGGTATCGGCGGAAAAATCCGGGATATTGTCCGGGTCATAGGTGGGTGTGGTAACCGCGCACAGCAGCTCGCCGGTCTTATAATTATAGACTGCTACGGTACCCTTCCGATTCCCAAGGGCTTCCAGCGCTATCTTCTGCACATCTGCCGAAAGCGTAAGGGTGGCCTGTCCGCCCACATTTCCGTAATTGTAGATGCCGTTGATGGGATCATAGCCCAGCATTTCTTTCGTATAGCTAGGCAAGGTGGGTGCGTGGATATAGCCTGCCCGGTCCCCCAACCAATGGAGGGTAGACATGCGGATGGCGGCATCGGAACTGTAGGTATGACGGCCGGAAAGATCCAAAAGGAAATTGCCATTGCGGTCTACCACGGTGCCCATAGCCAGCTGGGGCTCTTCCAGCGGCACATAGACATGGGGATTACCGGGATGGAGTACCCACTTTTCCGATTGAGCGCTATATTCATAAACAAAAAAACCTAATCCACCCAGCAGGATGCTGACGATCAGCAGCAGCGAAATGGCTCTGCCCGCGATCCTATTCATCTTCCAGCCTCCTTCCGGGCAATTTCACAGCAAAACTGGCATTCTGGCGGGTATCGGCCGCCTTGATAAAGGCCAGCAAGCCCCACACAGAGATCATGCTGCTGCCGCCATTGGACAAAAAGGGGAAAGTCACACCTGTCAGCGGCAGCACATCCACCGTTCCGAGTACATTGAAAATAGTCTGCACAAGCAGAATGGCCGAAGCAGTACAGGCACCTATGGCATAGAAGCTGCTACGGGCAGATTTGACACTACGCAGGCTGAACAGCGCCAGCACCACAATACACAGCACCAGGATCACCATCATCACCATACCCCATTCCTCCGAAACCGTAGCAAACACTACGTCGGAATCAGCGGCAAACAGATGCTTCATCTTACCCTGGCCAATGCCCAAACCCCACAGGCCGCCGGAGGCAATGCAGATCAGCGCCCGGGTCTGCTGATAGCCGGCACCGTAGGGATCGTCCCAGATATGCCGCCAGTTCTCGAAGCGCTGCAGGGCATGGGGCGCGATCTTCAGACCGATGACGCCGGCAAACACCAGCGCGGTACAGGCCAGTGCAATGGTGCCCACACTGCCAGAACGCAGGTAGGCAATAATCAAAAAGGCGCAGAAAAACACCAACGCCGTACCAAAATCGTTCATCAACGCCAAAAAACCGCAGAGTACCATGGTATAGAAGATGAATAGTATCAAATTGCGTTTTTTCATCAGCCGGTCCATGGTGGAAGCGCCCACGTACACAAAGCAGACCTTGGCAAATTCCGAAGGCTGCAGGGACATACCACCGATGACCAGCCAGTTTTTGGCACCGTAATAGCTTTCACCAAAGACCAAAGTTATCAGCAGCAGCGCGGCACCGCCTACCGCCGCAAGATAGCGGATCTTCTTGGCCCGCTCCAGATCCCGCATACTCCAGCCAACCGCAAGATAGGTGGCGATACCCAAAAACACCGCCAGAAGCTGTTTTCCCGTCTCCTTGGGCGCAACGGTGCTGATAACTGCCATGCCCATGGTGCAAAGGAAAAAGGCCATGGTCTCCACCTCAAAAGCCGGGCGGCGGATAAACAGATAGAAGATCAGAAGCAGCCACTGGAGTATCAGCAATCCCATCCATCCCAGCAAAATCTGGCCGGTATAGGGCGTGCCGCTCAGCAGGAAGCCCAAACAGCCGCAGATCTGCAACACACTCAAACACAGCAGATTTGCCATGCTACGCAGACCGGAAGACGCTTTGCTGCGCAGCTGCGCCATGGTTTTTTCCTGCTGTGCCGTCACCGGCAGAAAGCGCAACTGCACACCGCCAATCTCGATCAGATCGCCGTCAAAAATCGGTTCCATATCCACAAGATCGCCGTTGAGCAGTGTGCCGTCCTTGGAATCTGCATCGGATATAGTCCAGCTGCCATCGTCATAGCGGGTCAGAACCGCATGATTGCGGGAAACTGTGGGAAACTGTACCACAATATCGCAATGTCGGCTGCGGCCGATCACATTTTCCCAATGGGTGATGGGCAGGCGCTCGCCGCTGGGCAGCACCAGCCACGCCCAGATCTCCGGCTCACGGCGATAGGTCAGCAGGGGCAACGCACAGCGCAGCAGCAAAATGAAAGCCAAGACAGGTGCGCCATAGCGCATGACAGCGTAGAAAACATTGGCGTAGGTGGTAAAATCCAGCCCATTGGTCATATATGCCCCTCCTTTCCTTATTTCTCCATACCATACCACAAACAAAAGAAAAAATCAATTTTGTATTTGTTAATATTCCCCGATGTGTGTCATCGAAAAATGGAAAAAGCGCCCATGATCACCATGGGCGCAGAAAAGAATTATTATTTCATTGCAAGCCATTCCGTTTAAGCGGCATTCTCTGTTTCCAGACAGAAGGAGGAAAACAGGTCATTCCAGCTTTGGCTCAAATCTGCCACCGCATTTGCCTCGGCGGTCACACAGAGGCTATAGTGAAATTTCCCATCGTCCAGCACAGCGGCTCTACAAAGCACATCGCCCCCTTCTCCTGCTGCCACCCAGACCCAATCATAGCGTTTGTGGTCGCCGCAGAGGCTCTCTACGATGGTCAGCCGGTCCGGCGTATATCCACTGAGCATTTCAATCGTAGATGCCAAATCTCCCGCAGGCAGATTTTGCAAACTCATGGTATAACCATCACAGACATACAGCATATCCGTTCCCGACACGGTCAGCACCGTGGCATCCTGTGGAATTTCCAGCAAAATGTTGCGTGGGGTATGTATTTCCTGTCCCACATGCACCACACCGCCCATGGTTTCATAGACCGGGCTGCTGCACCCTGTCAAAACCGCTGCCAATAGCAAAATACTGATCCATAATTTCAAGTCATATCCCTCCACTCAACACGATACACTCTAGTCAATGCGGACAGGATCTGATTTATTCCTCAGAACAAAAAAGAGCGCCGCAGAAAAACTCCGCGGCGCTCTTGAGTCTTTTATTATTGTGGGAACAGCGTCATGGTTGTCAGAGCAATATTGGCGGCGCAGATTACGATCATAATAATGACCGTAGGTGAGCCAAATACCGCAGCCCACTGCCAGGACTCCACTTGCTCCTGCTTCCAATCGGCAATAACCTTCTCACGCTTAATGATCAGAATCAGTACCGCCGCAAGGAAGAAGCCAATGATGATGACCCAGAAGATCCATTCCACCACCATAGCAGGCAGGAACGCCAACGCCCGAGGCAGCAGCAGCGCAAAGCCCAGATTGTTGAACATATGCAGCGCAATAGCCCACACGATATGGTATTCCAGTGCCACATAGGCAAAAACAAAACCTACCAACAGCGCATAAGGTGTCTGAATCAGATTGCCATGGAACAGGCCAAACAGCAGTCCTGTGATGAAAATCGCCAGTTTTTTCCCGTAGGGGGCAAAGGCCCGCAGCAAAACACCACGGAACAGCAATTCTTCCGTAATGGGCGCCAGAACGCCAATATACAGAAACATGCTCAGTGAACCTGAATCAGCGCCGGCTAGCTGCTCGGCTGAACCTGTGTCTATGCCTCTGAGCTTCATCACCCAATCCAGGCCTATCTGTCCCAGCTGTCCCAGCAGTTGCGGTGCCATGGTCAGCATCAGCAAGGCAAATAAGCTGCCAAATGTCATAGGCCTGCCCTTTTGCCAGATAGGATCGCGCAAGTATCTGGGCTTTTTCCAAATCAGCAGTGCCATCATGCCAAAGGCAATGGCTACCCAATAGCCCCAGCCAGATGCTGCCATCATAGAATCTGTCATCATCTGCATTTCCGCTTCACCGAGCTCAGGATACCGCATAGCCATCAAAACAGAGACCACCAACATCACAGCAATCACCGCCGCGTTCATAATGGCAAAATAGATCAGCAGCGCGCCGCCCTGAACATTGGCTTCCCGACGCAGCTTCTGTTCCGGTGTACGCTGGGGCACAGGGGATACAAAGACAGGCGGCATCGCAGGCAAATAAGGGTATGCCTCCGCTGCGGGATAGGGCTGAGGATACATTGGCTGATAAGGCTGCGGCGGTATCGGCTGATAAACCTGAGGATTGACAGGCTGATATGGCTGCGGCGGTACTGGCGGGTAATACTGCGAAGGCACAGGCTGATGGGTCTGAGGATTCACAGGCTGATAATACTGCGCAGGCTGATAGGGCTGTGCATCCACAGGTGGATAAGGCTGCGTTTGCTCAGGAGGACGCGCCGGCGTATCAATTGGTGTATGCATATTTTGTTC
This sequence comes from Faecousia sp., assembly GCA_045638225.1. GTDB lineage: Bacteria > Bacillota > Clostridia > Oscillospirales > Oscillospiraceae > Faecousia. The sequence continues at coordinate 7,295 of JAZUAW010000077.1, forward strand.
CATAGATTACACCTCCATTGCCGTGATCACTGTTTCGGCACACATGATGCCATCAATCGCGGCGGACATAATACCGCCGGCGTAACCGGCACCTTCGCCGCAGGGATATAATCCCCGCAGGGTAAGGGATTGCCGATTGTCATCCCGCAAAATCCGCACAGGGGACGAGCTTCGGGTCTCAGGCGCTGTCATCACCGCATCGGGTGAGGCAAAGCCCTTCAGACTGCCGTCCAGCTGAGGAAGAGCCTCCTTCAAAGATCGGGTAATCTTTTCCGGAAGCACAGCATGCAGATCGCACCAGTGGACACCAGGCTGATAAGTGGGTTCCACGTCGCCAGGGCCGGTGCTAGGCACACCGGAAAGAAAATCTCCCACGGTCTGTGCCGGTGCACGGTAAGAGCCGGTCATTTCAAAAGCCGCCTTTTCGATTTGCCTCTGCCAATGGACACCATCCAGCACGCCATCACCGGGGATATCATCGGGATGCACAGTGACCAGCAGCGCCGCATTGGCGTTCTCCCCTGCCCGATTGGAATAACTCATGCCGTTGGTAACGACACCGCCATCTTCGGATGCCGCAGCCACCACAAAGCCACCTGGACACATACAGAACGTATACACCGTGCCGTCGGCAAGATGCTTGACCAGTTTGTAGTCCGCAGGAGGCAGCGCCTTGTTCAGCGTGCCATACTGAGCCATGTCGATCAGTGTCTGCTTATGTTCGATGCGCACGCCCATGGCAAAGGGCTTACGCTCCATGGCAATGCCTTTTTCATGGAGCATGGTAACTGTATCCCGGGCGCTGTGGCCAATGGCAAGGATCGCCGTATCACACGCAATCATGCGGCCATCTCGCAACACCACCGCAGTAAGCTGGCCATTCTGGCTGTGGAAATCCACCACCTGGCTGTTAAAATGGACTTCGCCGCCCAGATCGATGATCCTCTTCCGCAAATTCTGCACCACATCCAGCAGCACATCGGTGCCCACATGGGGCTTAGCATCAAAAAGGATATCCTCCCCCGCTCCGAATTCTACAAATTTCTCCAAAATCCAACCTATACGGGGATTATTGACACCGGTGTTCAATTTTCCGTCGGAAAAAGTTCCGGCACCACCTTCGCCAAACTGGACATTGGTCTTTTCGTCAAGCTTTCCAGTGGCCCAGAATTTCGCCACCTTTTCATGGCGGGATGCCGCGTCCTCACCCCGCTCCAACACGATGGGCTTCAAGCCTGCCATAGCCAGCACCAAGGCCGCAAACATACCGCCGGGACCAAAGCCAATGACCACAGGGCGCTTTGCAGGCTGGATCTTGCACTTAGGCAGCTTGTAGTAAGAAATGGGCGCGATAGCGGCCCGCTTGCAGCCGGACTGCTTTAATATTTTATTCTCGTTGCCGTCAATGGCCACATCGATGGTGTAGACCACTTTTACATCCGGTTTTTTCCGAGCGTCGATGCTGCGGCGCACAATCAAAACCCGGCGAATTTTGGAATTTGCCACTTTCAGCAGCTTCGCCGCCTCAAAACCCAGCTGGGCCGGATTATGCTCCGGCGGCAGGGCAATTTCACGAATACGGATCATAATTTATTCCTTTCCCGCGGCATAACCTGCACAGCGCCCGGAGCTCCAAGCCCATTGCAGATTATAGCCGCCGCAATCCCCGTCGATATCCAGCACTTCGCCACAGGCATAGAGCCCGGATACGAGGCGGCTCTCCATGGTTTCGGGGTCAAACTCCGTGGTGACGATGCCACCGGCGGTTACCTGGGCGGAGTCCATGCCCATGGGTTCGGTCAGATTGACTTCCAAGCTGTAGACCTTTTCGCAGACCTTCTCCAATTCCCAATCCTCCAACTGGCAGATCGGCACATAGCCGGCAATACCTGCCTCCTTCACAAGGACACGGCCCAAGCGGTTGTGGAGGATGCCGGTGAGTAATTCTTCCGCAGGCAAATTAGTTTCCCGCTTTTTCCGCAACAGGCCCATCAAAACTTCTTTATTCAGATCATACAAAAAGTCCAGCTTACAGACCCAATTACCTTTTTCACGGCACACGTCCCGGGAAATCTCAAAGATCACCGGGCCACTGAGACCATACTCCGTAAACTGGATTTCACCCTTGGATCCACTATGCCTCTTTCCATTATGAAAGATCACGGCATCGCAATTGGCACGAACGCCCTTCAAAGATGGCAGTGCCGCCCAATCGGATCTGATCTGTACAAGCGTAGGACGCAGTTTGGTACAGTGGTGACCAAACTTTTGCAGCAGCTTATAGCCGGACATGGAACCGCCCAGCTTGGTGCCGGCCAGACCGCCACAGGCCACGATCAGCTTATCGCAGAAATAGGTTTCCTCTTCCGTGGTGACGGAAAACCCAGGATCACAGGTCCTCACCTTGCTGACCTCACAGCCCGTCAACACTCGGATATTAGGCTTTTCCAAAGCAAACCGCAGTACATCCACCACGGAATTGGCCTGGTCGGAATAGGGGTAGACCCGACCGGTGTCCTCCGCCACGGTGTAAAGACCCATAGCTTCAAACCATCGGAGGGTATTGTCCACCTCATACTTTCTGAGGGCGGAAGCCACGAAATCTCCTTGGTCACCATGGTAGTGCTCTGGGGTAGCATGTAAATTTGTCAAGTTGCAGCGGCCATTGCCGGTTGCCAGCAATTTTCTGCCCAATCGTGCCTGACGCTCAAAGAGCAGCACCTGAGCATTGGGATTTTCCGCAGCCGTCAAAGCTGCCGCCATGCCGGAGGCCCCGCCACCAATGATTCCGATGATCATAAAGTCACACCGCCTGTTTAAAAATATTAATTCATTTTGCGGCGTAGCCGCATACGCTTCTCCTCGGAGAAGCGATTGCTCCTTCGGTGCTGAAATATACAAGTTTTCTATTATTATACACGATTATTTCCATCGCTTCAAGAAAAAACTTCTTCCCAAGGGGGAAAATCTGTGGTATAATTCCCCTTGGTGATGAAATGGATCGGTCGAATATCGAAAAAATCGCCCAAAACAGCGAAGACAAGCTGCTGCTTGCCAAGGTTTGGGACAAAGTCAATATAGGTATGCGTAAAAATATCCCTTCAAACACCTGCTTTCTTTCTCCCAGAGAGCTGGAAATGACCCGGTATCTCTTTGGCGACCTGCCAGGGCTGTATCCCTTCGGCGGCTATGCTGATGCCGAACGGAAAATGCTGTGCTGGCTGCCGGATTATCTGGAGGAGGATAGTCTGATGGATGGCGACAGTCCCCTTGTGTGCCTCAGAGCTACCTTCTGGGATGGGGACACCCCAAGCCATCGGGATTTTCTGGGTGCGCTGATAGGTGCTGGCATTGCCCGGGAAACCCTCGGTGATATCTGCGTTGGCAAGGCTAGCTGTGACTTTTTCGTCACGGTGGAGATGGCACCCTATATTCTGCAGAACTTTACCAGCGCCGGCAAGACACATTTGCATTTGGAGCAGATCCCCCTATCCGAAGTAGAGATCGCTGAACCGGAAGTAAAGGAGATCAAAGACACAGTAGCGTCATTGCGCTTAGACAGCATCATTTCCAGTGGTTTTCGCATTGGAAGAACCTTGGCAGCCCAGTATATTTCCGCCGGAAAAGCGGCCATTGAGGGTCTGCCCTGCGAAAAGCCGGATAAAGCGGTAGCCGAGGGCATGAAAATATCCGTCCGGGGTTTGGGCAAGATCCGACTAACTACCGTGGGCGGCAATACAAAAAAAGGAAGAATTTCGGTGGTCATCCATCGTTACATTTAAAGCCTCCCTTTGCACAAAAGGGACCAAAGCACATCCTGCACCGTAGTATAATAATTTACAGGCTATAGCTGCATGAATGAGGTAATATTATGAACATGAACGAAGTGATTGCAAGAATCAATGAGCTGGCCAAGAAGGCCAAGGCCGAAGGTCTAACCGACGAAGAACTGGTGGAGCGTGATAAGCTGCGCCGCATCTATATCGACTCGGTAGTAGGCAACCTGAAGGGCCATCTGGAGAACACCACCATCGTCTACCCCGACGGCACCAAGAAAAAGGTAACGCATAAGTAATTGGGAAGCAGACAGCTTTGATATTCACCAGCTTCTCAATCGTTTCCAACAAGAGGTGATCGCTATGAAGCAAAGGTTTCATATTTCCCTTTCCACAACCCAAATCATCATGCTGAGCTTCCTTCTGGTGATCGCACTGGGCAGCTTGCTGCTATCCCTACCCATCAGTGCAGCGGACGGAAAGCCTGTTCCCTATATTGACGCTCTGTTCACCGCCACCACCGCCACCTGTGTAACCGGTCTGGTGACTCTGCCTACTATTAGCACTTGGAGCACTTTCGGCCATATCGTGATTCTGCTTCTGATTCAGGTGGGTGGACTGGGTGTGATCACGATATTATCCTGGTTTATGATCCTGCTGCATCGCAGAATGGGATTAAAGGATCGACTGCTGATTCAGGATGCATTTAACCTAAATACCATGGCCGGTTTGGGCCAGTTTATTAAAAATGTGATCCTCGGCACATTGATCATTGAAGGATTCGGCGCGCTGCTTTATATGATCGTCTTTGTGCCGGAATTCGGTGCCAAAGGTATTTGGATCTCTGTTTTTAATTCCGTGTCCGCTTTTTGCAACGCCGGCATGGATATTCTGTCGGAAAACAGTCTATGCGACTATGCACTGAATCCACTGGTGAACAGTGTAACCATTCTTCTGGTCATTTTGAGCGGCATCGGTTATATCGTTTGGTGGGATATCATGCGGGTAATGAAACATATCCGGCAGCAGAAGCTGCGCTGTTTTCGAAATTTGACCCTGCACAGCAAGATTGCATTATCCACCACTGCTGTGTTGATTTTGGGCGGCACAGTGGCATTTCTTGTATTTGAGCACGACAACCCACTGACTCTGCAGGGACACACAGCCTTCGACAAGCTACAGCTGGCGCTGTTCCAGTCGGTGACAACGCGCACCGCCGGATTCGCTACACTCCCCCAGCAGAATCTGACCAACGCCTCCGCCCTTACCTCCATGCTGCTGATGTTTATCGGCGGTTCACCAGTGGGTACAGCCGGCGGCATCAAGACCGTTACCATCGCCGTGCTGATTGTCTCAGCCTTTGCCACCATCCGTGGACAGAACGAGGTTTCTCTGTTCCATCGGAACATCCCCAAGCAGGCGGTCAGCAAAGCCGCAGCCGTTGTATGTATGTCCTTTTTCATCGTTTTTCTTTCCACGCTGCTGCTGTGTGCAGTGACAGAGATCCATATGCTTGATGCGCTGTATGAGACAGTCAGCGCCGCAGCTACTGTCGGATTGAGTCGGAACCTGACACCCCTGCTAAATCTTTGGGGCAAGCTCATCATTATCGTCACCATGTATCTTGGCAGAGTGGGGCCCATTTCCCTTGCGATTGCCTTCAATCTTAAAAAAGTGACCAAGAATATTGTGCAGGATCCTTTTGAGGACATCAGTATTGGATAACGAAAGGAGATCATTCGCTATGCGTATTCATAAAAGTTATGCCGTATTTGGCCTTGGCCGTTATGGCCGGGCCGTAGCCACGGAGCTGACCCGAAGCGGTGCCGAGGTGCTGGCAGTGGACACCGATCCGCAGCTGGTCAACACCTTCAGCGCAGACATTCCCATCTGCAAATGTGCGGACATCACTGACGCGGAGGTAATCCACCAGCTGGGCATCAGTAATATGGATGTGGTCATCATCGCCATGGCAAACAATCTGGAAGCCAGCGTTATGGCCACCATGCTGTGCAAGGAGGCCGGCGTACCCACCGTCATCGTCAAGTGCGCAAACGAAATGCACCGCAAGATCCTCAGTCGCGTGGGCGCAGACCAGGTAGTGTTCCCGGAAAGCGAATCCGGTATTCGTCTGGCAAAGAATCTGCTCAGTTCCGGATTTGTAGACCTGATCGAGTTTTCCCAGGATGCCTCCATGCTGGAGTTGGATGTACGGCCCGAATGGGTTGGAAAAACCCTTCCGGAGCTGAACCTCAGAAAAAAGTATTCCATAAACATCGTCGCGATTCGCAACGACGAATCTGTGAACACCAACATTGATCCGGAAAAGCCTCTGGAAGCCGGTTGGAAGCTGATCGTTATCGCCAACCCCACAAAGATCAGCAAGCTGAAATAATTTATGGGATGCCTCCACGGCATCCCATTTTATAAGCAAAACTGGGATGCCACATTAGGCATCCCAGTTTTTTATTCAACAGTGCGTTTACGCGCTTTTGCCAGCTTGTACATTTCCTCGGCGGCAAGACGCAGCATGGCAACAGGGACAGTCTTATCCTTGGGGAAGCAAAAATGATGTACTTCGGTATCACCGATGCAGATACAGTCAGCGATCTCATACCAGTAATAATCGGCATAAAGGCTGTAGCTACTCTGGGGTTTGAGGGTATAATCCAGATTACCGTCACTACCGGTCAGGTGGAAGCCATTTCTATCATGGGTCAAGTGACCGCTTCCAACCTTGTAGATGGCCTTGTAATCCACCTGCATGGCGATGTCCACATCAGTTTCGATGCAATAGGTACCTTCCTCAATCCGTTTGCGGACCTGCTCACGCTCCCAGCGATACCAATCAGGAATGTGGGCAATCTCAGTTTCTCCTTCCACAGCCTGCATCTGGCCGTTGGGAAGAAGCTCCCACACTTTATCGCAAGCGTAGCAGGTCAAATGGATGCCTTTGCCTTTCATGTGGCCCACCGCGCCACAATGGGGGCACTGGTAGAGGATACGTTCCAGGCCGTCTGCCCGGAAAGGCTGATCCAGTACCAGCCCCTGCTCCTTCTGCCACTTGTAGTGGTCAAAGCCGAAGGCATTTTCCACGCCCTCGCTCAGCTCGTTAACAGAAAGTTCCCGAACCTCTTCCTGCGTATACAAAACACGGATTTTTGCGCTGACCTTGGCATTTTTGCGGATCTGCAGCTCATTATACAGCGGATTACGGGAATAGAGGCCGAAGGTCTCGATCATCACCACCGGCACATCCAGTTTCTTCAGCAGGATGCCCATACGGCGGGGCAAGGTGGTGGCCGTACCATCGAAAGAATAGCCGGCCTCGGGATACATCAGCACGCTGGTCTTTAAGGTTTTCAGACAGTACTGCATATCCTGAATAAGACGCAGGTCGGATACATATTTTTGGGTGGGCACACAACCAATGGCACGCATAAGCCAGGCCATAAAGCCACCCATACCGATGAAACCATCGTTGGACGCCACAATATTCAACGCCCGGGGAAACAGTATCCGCTGGGCGACCTCCATATCCAAAAAGCAGGTGTGGTTCATCAGAATCAGACAAGGCTCGTTTTTTCCGATCCTGTCCATACCCTCTTTTTCATAGCGGAATCCACTGCCCATCATGCCGAAAAAGCAGAGAATGCGAATCAGTATGCGCCAAAACATATTGGGCTTGCGAGGCTTTTGATAACGGGGACGGGGCAGGGCCATCACCCGGTCATATGAGAGGGTTTTGACGGTGGTCTTCATAAGGCGTCGTCCTTTCGTGAATAATTTGTAAACTTGTGTACATTATACACGAAAACTTTCTCTGTGTCAAATGGGGTTTTTGATTACAAAAAGTGCGTACCGGGTTCGGTACGCACTTAAAATATTACATTGCCAAAAAGTCCATGAACTTGGGAATCTGCTTTTCCCAGGAGCTTTCAGAATGGATACCACCGGGAACGATCTGAAAATGGGTATGGACTCTTCTGGTCAGCAGCAGTCGGGCCACAGAGATCAGAGCCTCGGAGGAACTGGTATGGTTAGGGAGCTCCAGACTGCCGTAGTCAATGTACACCGCGCTGTCGGTAGCGATATCGGCCTTGGTGACAATATCCAGCACCTTGTCCTTACTCATCCAAAAGCTGGGAGAAATGCAGGCCGCCTTTTTGAAAATGTGGTTATATTCGCACACACCGTACAGCGCCATCAGACCGCCCATGGAAGAGCCTGCCAAACCGGTATGATCACGATCCGTCATAGTGGGATAATTCTCATCGATATAGGACTTCAGCGTTGTTACCAACCATTCCATATAGGTTTTTCCACGGCCCGCTACTATGCCCACCTCCGGAAACTCAAAATCCACAGGAGAATACTCCTCCAGACGCTTGTTGCCCTGATGATTGCACTCTACAGCCACGATGATCAGATCTCTACCGGAGTTCTTCATATATTCGCCCATGCCCCAGGATTTGCCGTAGGTAGCATCTTCATCAAAGAAGACATTATGACCGTCGAACATATACAGGACAGGATACTTTTTACCGGAGGCCAGATAATCGTCCGGCAGGTATATGTAGGCATTGCGCTCCATTTCGCCGGACAGTTCCGGAATTTTTACTTTCCACTTTTTGATCATGCGCTTCCTCCGGCATTGTTCTCATTTTAGTATATTTTAATGATCCGCAGGCAAGATGTCAATTCGCATACAAACCGAAATATCCCCACTTTTATATCGCATTTCTGGTAATATAACATAAACGGGACACTCCCCTGTTGGGAAGTGTCCCGCATGATGTCATTACGCAGGCTTTTGATCCAGCGTGATTTCCAAAATAACCTGCTGACCGGCACGCCAGACGATCATGGTCACGGTCTGACCAGGTTCCAAATTCCGAAGGGCGCGGCTCAAATCATTGAGCGTCTTGATCTTGTAACCGCCCAGTTCCATAATGATATCCTTTGCCTGTACACCGGCCTTCTGTGCGCAGGCACCAAACGTCACTTCCTCCACATACACACCCTGAGGCAGATTATAGGTCTGAGCGACATCAGCATCCACTTCCCAGACCATAACACCCAGGTAAGCGGACTTCACATAGCCGTAGTCCCGCAGGTCCTCGATCAGATCGATCACATCATCCAGAGGAATGGCGAAGCTGATGCCCTCAATGATAGCACCGGAGCTGGTAGTACCGGAATACTTGGCGGTGGTAATGCCGATCACCTCGCCCTTGGCATTGAACAGCGGACCACCGGAGTTACCAGAGTTGATAGCAACATCGGTCTGGATCATGTTGATAACGGTTCCATCGGTAGAAATGTCACGGTCAATGCCGCTGATGTAGCCTACGGTCAGGCTGGAGGACAGTTCGCCCAGCACATTGCCGATGGCCACCACCTGATCGCCAACCCGCATTGCGCTGCTGGAACCCAATGTGACAGGATCAAGTCCAACTGCCATGGCCTTCAGAACTGCCACATCGTTGGTCTTATCAGAACCGACCAACGTACAGTTATACTTGCTGCCGTTGGCAAGGCTGACAGCGATACGGGTGGCACCCTCAATAACATGGTGGTTGGTAACGATATAGCCACTCTCAGTGATAATGAAACCGGTGCCGGCACCGACATCGGTGGTGACACAGACCACACTGTTGACATTCTGGGCATAGATCTGGGCCGCTGTCAAGGTCTGGCCGGGTTGCAGAGTGCCGCCGCCCTGGGTGCCGGGGTTGCGGTTATCGATCTGCTGCTGCAAAGCTGCCACCTTTTCTTCCATATTCTGCATCAGCAGCGCATTCTGCGCCTGCCAGTAGTTGGTGCAGATCCGTGCGGTAACCGCACAGCCTGCCACCACCAAGAAGAGCGTAATCACGGCGGCAAGTATGGAAAACAGCACCTTACCGGACTTCTTCTTAGGCTTACGTTGCGGCTGAGGCTGCGTCTGGGGCTGGACAGGCTGCTGATAAACAGGCTGCCAGGGCTGCTGATAGGCAACCTGATAAGGATAATAGGCTACATAGGGTGATTGTGCCGCAGGTGCTCCATACTGACCCACCACCGGGCCACGATAGCCATTCTGCCTGGGCTGAGGAGCGGCGTTAGGCTGAGGTTGAGAAGCAGCCGCAGGTGCTGCGGTCTGTGCCTCAGGCTGAGGTGCTGCAACAGGTTTCTCCTGCGGCACAGCCTCAGACTGCTGATTCTGTTCGTTTTCAAAGTATTCCATCGCATATTCCTCCATTGGAAGCAATTTGGTTATATATTAACAGACAGATATGTATAAAATATGTACAATGCCCAAACGCATAAATTTTGATACTTTTTTTACAGTTTACAGCATAATTCGTCCATAGTCAAGAAAAATGCGGCGGCTATTGCCGCCGCCAGAGGGTCATTACTTCTTACGGAAGGATTTGCAGTCAGTGCACTGATCCGCAGTAGGGTTGGCCTCGTGGGTACCCACCATGATACGGTCCAGGGAGCAGTAGTTTTCAGTGTCGCAGTGGTAGGCGCACTGCTGGACAGTGCAGGCGATGCACTTGTTAGCATTGGTATTCATCGATCTTTCCTCCTTTTGTTGAATTACAGTGTTATTGTGCTCCCATTTCAAAAAATCATACACACAGTTGCTTTTTGGCAATTTTTATGATATTGTTTTCTTATGATATCACCAACAAAAATTACAAATCACTTCACGGAGGATATGGATTATGGCTAAGATCGCACCTTCTATTTTGTCGGCAGACTTTGCAAATCTGGAACGTGACATACACAACATTGAAGAAAACGGCGCGGATTTTGTCCATGTAGACATTATGGACGGCATTTTTGTTCCCAACATCTCCATCGGCATCCCGGTGGTGAAGGCTATTCGTCCTGTGACCAAGCTGCCGCTGGATGTACATCTGATGATTGACCGGCCTATCCGGTATGTGGAGGAGTTTGTCAAAGCAGGTGCCGATTTCGTCACCATCCACATTGAGGCCGATCAGCCCCAGAATACGCTGGAGGCACTGGACAAGATCCATGCTCTCGGCTGCAAGGCCGGCATCGTTCTCAAGCCCAAGACCCCTGTGGAGGCGGCCATCCCCTATCTGGAAAAATGCGACATGATCCTTGTGATGACCGTAGAGCCCGGCTTTGGCGGTCAGAGCTTTATGGCAGATATGATGCCCAAGGTCGCCCAGCTGAAGGAGTGGATGGAGGACATCAACCCCGACTGTCTCATCGAGGTGGACGGCGGCGTGGATGCTAAGACCCATGCGGTTTGTAAGGAAGCCGGTGCAAATGTGCTGGTGGCAGGCTCTGCCTATTTCAAGGCAACTGATCGGGCTGAATTTGTCAAGTTGATCCAGAATTGAGCATTGTTACAAGCAGAAAAAGGAGAATCATTCACCTTGAAGAAATGCTCATAATTCTGCTGGCAGTTTTACTGTTTTTGAGCGGCTGCAAGGAAGCTGACATCCGCCCAAAACCGGATCATGGAGACGATCATGTATATCAGGCTGCCATTACGACCCCCACCTGTGAGAAGCTGGGACTATTCTCTGGAAGAATGGCATTATGACCTAGGACAATTGGATATTGATAGCTACAACAAATTCGTGCCCTATTCTCATCACCAATATATCCATGAGGGCAGACTCTACCGAGCCGCATTCCCCAGTTTTCTTAGTTATCAAGCCCATTTGCAGGACTGCAGATCGGCGTATTGTACGATGGCTATACCGAATACCATGTATATACCACCCTTACGCCGCAGCGCATCGGCAACAACCAATTCAAGGTAATCGCCGGCGAAAACTGGTTTGGCATCTTCCCGGAACAAACAGTGCTGACCTTCTACGATTTTGCATGACCCCTTCCCTCCCCGGAGCCAAATAGCTCCGGGGAGATTTCTTGCTTGCATATTTTGACAATTAGGTGTATAATACCCCTAATTATCTCAAGAATGCGAAAGGAAGTTTTCCGGATGAAACAGTTTCTTTCCGCGCTGATGGCCATCATGCTCCTACCTTGCCTCTGCGCCTGCGACAAGGCAGCGCCTACATTGCCTGCCAGCACCGACCCGGCTACCACTGTCTCCACCGGTCCGATCCACTATCACACCTATCAGGATGCCGACTGCACGACGCCTAAAACATGTATCGAATGCGGTCACATCCGGGGCGGGGCTCTGGGCCATGATTATGCAGAGGGCGTGTGCAACCGCTGCGGTCAAACGGATGCCACCTATTTGCCCTTGATGGGGACTGTATGGAGCACTGTATCCATCAGCGAAAACGGCAGCCAGCTGGAGCTGATTACATTGGCATTTAGCGAAAGCAGCTGTTCCATCAGCGGAGTAACATATCACCGCCTGTCCGATGTGCCCATGGATCAGTGGGACGAGAACATGCGCAACGAAGATAACTGGTACGATTATGGCGGTGAAGTTTACTACCGCAAGCAAAAGATCTCCGCGCAGACCCTTACTTATGCGGCAGACGGCAATCATATCACCTGCGAGTTGGTCGTCTCCGATGCCGTACTGGGCACGCTGATTTTGGAGCGCACAGCCGGCAATATGCTGAGCGTTACCTATTTTGAGGGAAGTTTCCATATTCAGTTTATGATCGTTGGGGATGTGTTCAGCGGTACTGCCTCAGCAAATCCGTAACACCAATCTTCCCTTGCGCCAATAGTGCGAAGATTCTTTAACACTTCTTAACCGTTTGCAGGAAATAATTCTTGACGCTACAGATATTCTCGTTTATAATCTATAAGGTTAAAAACAAATACAAAAAAAGAGGGTATGCACATGCGCAAAAAACAAGACACCTCCCTGCCCGCCGGTGTAAAAAAAGCCGTCAGCAAAGAGGTATTTATCTTCCTTGTACTGTTCCTTGGTTTCTTTATTGCCCTGTGCACAAAAATGGGCACGGTAAACATGTTCAACACCATGATGAAAACCGCCTATGATCTGCTGATGAGCACCGTTTTCTATATCATGGCTATCGCGGTTCTGGCCGGCGCCATTTCCGCCCTGTTCTCTGAATTTGGTGTCATTTCCCTGCTGAATAAGCTGCTGTCTCCCGTGATCCGGCTGGTATATGGTCTGCCCGGCGCCAGCGCTGTAGGCGTGTTCACCACCTACCTGTCCGATAACCCCGCCATCCTGACTCTGGCAAACGACAACAATTTCCGCCGTTACTTTAAGAAATATCAGCTGCCCGCCCTTACCAATATCGGCACGTCCTTCGGCATGGGTCTGATCATCACCACCTTTATGGCCGGTCTTCCTTCTCGCGAGGGCGAGAGCTTAGGTCTGGCGGTGCTTGTCGGTAACCTGGGAGCCATTGTAGGCAGCATCGTATCCACCCGACTGATGCTGTGGCGCACCGCCAAGATCTACGGCAAGGATGAAATGTGCGATGTAGATGACGAAGGCGAAACCATGGATGTCAACAATTTCCGCAAGGTCCGTGAAGGCAGCGTAGGCAGCCGTTTTCTGGATGCCCTGCTGGAGGGCGGCAAGAGCGGCGTTGACATGGGCATGGCCGTTATCCCCGGCGTGCTGATCATCTGCACCATCATCATGATGCTGACCAACGGTGCAAGCCCCGAGGGCTACACCGGCGCCGCATACGAAGGCATTGCCATTCTCCCCTGGATCGGCGACAAGCTGAGTTTCATCCTGCAGCCTCTGTTTGGCTTCCAAAGCAGTGAGGCCATCGCTGTACCCATCACTGCCTTGGGCGCTGCCGGCGCAGCCACCGGCGTTGCTGAAAAGCTACTGGCTGAGGGCCTGTGCAATGCCCACGACATCGCCGTTTTCACCTCCATGTGCATGTGCTGGAGCGGCTACCTGAGCACCCACGTTGCCATGATGGATAGCCTGAAGTGCAGCAAGCTCACCGGCACTGCCATCATCTGCCACACCATCGGCGGCCTCTGCGCCGGCGCATTTGCCAACTGGTTCTACCAGCTGCTGATGCTGGTCCTATAATCCATAGAGTTTAAGCCTCTGCCAGACGGCAGAGGCTTTCTTTATTTGCATGCGGTTAATTGCAAAGCCAAGCACTTATTCGTTCCAAAGATACTTCGTTTGAAAGCCGCTTCCGTCTTCACTGGCCACATTGACAAGCGGGAATTGCACTGTAACGTCCCCGATGCTGCACACAGCAATAAAATCGTAATCAAACGCATATTCAGGCATTGGGTAGTCGATCACATAGCCGGCCCCGGATTTTGTTGCATCCTTTCTTATTGCTTTCTCGCAAGGGTATAATCGTCGCCTTGGCGGTAGTAGGGACAGCGGGCTTTGGGCGTAGCGAAGAAGCGGTATACCTCGTCTTCGTCCAGGTCCATCATACAATAATACTCATCGTATTCTTCGTCGTAATCATAATACCAGCAGGTATCGCATTCACATTGGGGCATACTCATTCCTCCAAAAGAACGGTTCGCAGTGTACCATTGTCCCAAACCATACAGCTATGACTGCCGTCCTTGGGAATAGACACAGAGCCGGGATTGACGCAGCGGATACCATGGCGCACTTCGTCCAGCTTCACATGGGTGTGACCCGACAGGAAGATGCTGCCAGGCTTCAGCGAGGGTAGATTGCCGGGGTTCTCGTGGTGACCATGGGTGAGATAGAACTCCACCCCATCGGCACACAGCAGAGCGTAGGGCGCCATACAGGCAAAAGGCAGCACCATCTGGTCCACTTCTGCCTCGCAGTTGCCTCGAACCGCCAGAATCTTATCCTTGTGCTGGCTCAGCATGGGGATCACCTGTTTGGGAGCATAGTCCTTGGGCAGATCATTGCGGGGACCGTGATACAGAAGGTCGCCCAGCAGCAGAATCTTATCCGGCTGCTCCTGTTCAATGAGCTCCACCAGCTTGCCGCACCAATAGGCGGAGCCGTGGATATCGGATGCAATCACAAATTTCATTTCAAGCTCTCCAGATAGCCGGCCACATCAAAGGGCCGGATTTTTTCGTCTTTGCGTAAGTACAGCGGATGGTGGGGGTGACCCTTCTTGGTGATGGCACCCGCGCAATACCAGCTAGCGCCATACTCCTCCCCTGCTACCAGCATATCCCGAACACAATCGGCTAGGTAACCCCGTTTTTCAATAATAGCGCCCCAAGCTGCCCAGATGGCAGGTTTTTCGGAAATGGACAGCACATAGCGAAAGGCTTCCAAATTCTCCTTATGCAACAAGGGATTACAGACCTTTTCCATATCATCGGGCGAAGTGGCCCGCTGGGCATAGACATTGAACATAATGAAGCTGTCAAACCCATTGCCGTGAGCGATTCGCTCCACCGATTTTAGGGTGTTATCCAAATTGTCAGGTTCTGCTGTGGAAGGATTGATGCCGATGCAAATGAGAGGATTTTTGCCCCGGGTGCCCAGTATGTAACGGTACTCGGAGTAAAAATTGGGGGCATAGAGCCATTTTTCGATGTCATAATCAGAGCTGGGGGTGTTGGCGGCTTCCAGCGCCTGCTGAAATGTCACCAGCTCCAGCTTGTCGGTGGTTACAGATGGAATGTGCATAAACGCCCTCCTTATGCCCAGATCACAAAATCCACAGGGATATCATGGGCCTCAGTTTCCAGATGATCCAGCATCTGGAAATCATAGCACAGCGCCAAGGTGGGATGGTTCGGCTCAGCGGCCAAAAATTTGTCATAGAAGCCGCCGCCATAGCCCATACGGTGGCCCTGAGGATCAAAGGCCAGACCCGGCATCAGCACCAAGGCGGTAGGATCATCGGCGATGGGACCATCTGCAATGGGCTCCGGGATATTGCAGTAACCCTTTGATACCTTGGAAAGGTCATCCAGGTAGATAAAGCGCATCTCATCGCCATAGCACTTGGGCACGGCTACCCGTTTGCCATCGTTCAGTGCCTTTTGGAGCATCTCTGTGGTGCGTACTTCCTGATTATAGGGAAGATACCCATAGATGGTTTTGGCCTGTCTATAGGCCTCTGAAGCCGCAAAGAGCGCACCCAAAGTCTCGCTTTTGGAAACGATCTCCTGCTCGGTCATCGCCCGCTTTTGCTCTCTTATCTGCTTGCGCAATGCTTGCTTATCCATATTTCTGCCTCCCAATATTTTTTCCTATTCTAGCAGATTATCCTGCCGATTGCAAGCAATGACGCAGACTAAAAAAATTTGTCTTTTTTTGCAAATATCCCTTACAAAATGAAAAATGTATGATATACTGAAGAAAATACCACGTGGGAGGGCTAAGTATGAAGCTTTTACAGGATAGAATTTTGGCAGATGGTGTTATCAAGGTAGGCAATGTGCTGAAGGTAGACAGTTTTCTGAATCACCAGCTGGATATTACCCTTCTGGAAGAGATCGGAAAAGAGTTTTGCCGTCGCTTTTCCGGCAAGCCCATTACCAAGGTACTGACCATTGAGTCTTCCGGTATTGCCATTGCCTATCCCGTGGCCCGGCAGCTGGGTGTGCCGCTGGTGGTGGCAAAGAAAACCCAGTCCATCAATCTGGATGGAGATCTGTATGTGGCTGAGATTGAGTCCTTTACCCACCAGATCACCAATCGGGTGCTCGTTTCCAAGAAATACTTAACAGCAGAAGACCATGTGCTGATCATCGACGATTTCCTTGCCAATGGCTACGCCCTACAGGGCCTCATCTCTCTGGTGGATGCGGCGGATGCTACTGTGGAGGGTCTGGGTATTGCCATTGAAAAGGGCTTCCAAAAAGGCGGTAAGCGGATGCGCAACTTAGGCTACCACCTGGAGAGCCTTGCCATTGTGGATGCCATGGACGCCGAAACCGGTACAATCACCTTCCGCGCAGAATAATCAAGAATAAAATCCCGGCTCGATTGAGCCGGGATCTTGTTTATCATTGGGAAATTACTTGCAGCTTTCCTCAACAGCAACAGCCACGGAAACGGTCATACCGACCATGGGGTTATTACCAGCGCCCAGGAAGCCCATCATCTCAACGTGGGCGGGGACGGAGGAAGAACCAGCGAACTGGGCGTCACCATGCATACGGCCCATGGTGTCGGTCATGCCGTAGGAAGCAGGACCTGCAGCCATGTTATCGGGGTGCAGGGTACGGCCGGTGCCGCCGCCGGAAGCAACGGAGAAATACTTACGACCGGTCTCCATGCACTCCTTCTTGTAGGTGCCGGCAACGGGATGCTGGAAGCGGGTGGGGTTGGTGGAGTTACCGGTGATGGAAACGTCAACACCCTCGTAACGCATAACAGCAACGCCTTCACGAACATCGTCACAGCCGTAGCAGTTAACGGCAGCGCGCTCACCGTCGGAGTAAGCGATCTTGTTAACGATCTTCAGTTCGCCGGTGTAGTAGTCGAACTGGGTCTGCACGTAGGTGAAACCGTTGATACGGCTGATGATCTGAGCGGCGTCCTTTCCCAGACCGTTCAGAATGACGCGCAGAGGCTTCTTACGAGCCTTGTTGGCGCTGCGGGCAATGCCGATAGCGCCTTCAGCAGCAGCGAAGGACTCGTGGCCGGCCAGGAATGCGAAGCACTTGGTCTCGTCACGCAGCAGCATTGCGCCCAGGTTGCCGTGGCCGATACCGACCTTACGGTCATCAGCGACGGAGCCGGGGATGCAGAAAGCCTGCAGGCCGATGCCGATAGCCTCAGCGGCCTCAGCAGCGTTCTTAACGCCCTTCTTCATAGCGATGGCAGCGCCCACACAGTAAGCCCAGGCGGCATCTTCAAAAGCGATGGGCTGAATGCCCTTTACGATCTCATAGGGGTCAAAACCCTTCGCGACGCACATCTCACGGCAAGCCTCAGCGGACTGCAGGCCGTACTGAGCGAGAACACCATTGATTTTGTCAATTTTTCTTTCGTAACC